>JAJRUA010000103.1 GCA_024278035.1 Planctomycetota bacterium
TCTTCAATCGCCGCCACGGCATTTTGCAGCGAAGCGACGGCCATTTTGAAGTTGGTATGCGACGAGACCTCGGGCTGGATTCTCGCAAAATCGTTGGTCGCTTTGCGAAGCTTCGAGAGCTTCTTTCGTGCCTGCCGGAGATACGCTTCGGCATCTTGGGCTTGCCAAGCACTGCCAAGCGATAGCATGGCGTCGTAAAGCGTACGCTGGACGTCGTTCAGTTCCGGGTCGTCCTCGATTTCTTCGGAGTGCTTAATGAAAGTGCGCACCATCCAAACGTGGCTAAGCAGCGCGTCGGTTCGGAGCATCGTGGCTTGAAGAGACATGACGAAAATGTGGAATTCGGAATGATGAATGACGAAAAAACTTGCAACTCACGACTCGCGACTTTCTCCATCTTTACTCGTAGCTTTTTCCTCAATTGGTTCTGGGTTGCTCACTTTGGCCTTTGCCGGCGGGGCTCCTTTTGGGGCAAACACGAGCACCATGGCGGCACCTGCGATGACGAGAATCAAACCTGAATAGAACATCGGGTCAATCGATCCCCACAATCCGGAAGTCGTTGTGGTGAACAGCGTGTTGACGACCGGCGCACCGCCGAAAACCAACGGCATGACGTAAATCGGTTTGCCGCCAAAATTGAAAGCCATGATGATGCCCAACGCGCCGATTGCGCCCGCGCTGCCGGCGGCTAAGCTCCAAAGTGTGCCTTTGAAGGTATACTGGCTCGGTTCGTCGGCAATGGTGAGAAGCCAAAAGTTGGGGACCAACACGGCAATCGCAAAATAAGCGAGGCCCACACACAGCAGCGGTCGCAACCGGCTATGCCCCATCGCGGCTTGCCCCTTATGAAGCACCGGACCATAAGCGCCCCAGCAGACCACGATGGTAGCAATCGAAATAATTTGCAGAAGGAAATCTCGCATCGGTTTCGACTCGGGCTTTGCCGCAACTTCGGCCTCAGCGGTCGAAGTCTCAGCCTCGGTTTCAACAACCTCCGCTTGCGAATTCGCCGTTTTCGAGCTGGGTTGATTGATCAGTACCGTAACCGCCCCAAGCACGACCATCACCAAGCCGGCAAGAAAGACCGGACCAATTTCCTTGAGCCGCTTGGCCATCGTGATTGTGAGGAACGAATTCACGACCGGCGCCCCACCAAAAACCAACGGCATAACAAACATCGGTTTGCCACCGAAAGTGAACGCCATGATGATGCCCAACGCGCCAACCGCCCCGAGCGCTCCGCCAGCCAAGCTGTAGACGATTCCTTTAATCGTCCATTGGCCCGATTCGCCTTTGAGTACCAGCACAATCGCAGGAACCACCACGCCAATGGCAAAATAAGCCATGCCGACACAAACAAACGGACGCATTCTGGCAAAACGGCCAATGGTCGACATCTCGTGTTGCCCCCAATGCAGCACCGGGCCATAAATACCCCAAGCGAGGATTGTGATGGCGAACGAAAGGATGATCAGCAGGAGGTTACGCATGAGATGTTGGATGTTGGATACGCGGGAGATTCAGATCAGCAATCGAACATCCTACATCAAACATCCCTCTTAGTCGCCTCGTAGGGCCGAAAGAAGAGGGGCGCGGAGGGTCCTGCGGACGGCTAGCCAGCCTGCGGCCAATCCGGTTGCCGCGATTATCAGCAGAAGCACGGCAAGAGTTCCCCAAGGGGGTTCGGCCGATTGTAGAATCCAGTGCGGCAGTACCGCGACCAACGCCGCAGCGCAGCCGATACCAAGCCCGCCCAGAAGGAGGACGATATTTTCACTAATCACCATCTGGGCTAGCCGGCTTCGGCGGAACCCAACGCTACGTAACAAGGCCAATTCGCTGCGCCGTTACAAGACGCTTCGCAGCTGAGCCACGGCCAGCCCCAAGGTGCCAAGCAGCAAACCGAATGCTCCGAGCGATTGAAACGTCGAGAGATACGTGTTCTGCACTGCGAGGAAACCGGCCAGGCGTTTTGTGGTGAGAACCGCATCGAAGCCGTAATCTTCGAGTTGCGACTCTAGGAGGGCAGAAAGCTCGTCTTCGGAAAGCTTGCTCTTCGTAGTTTGCAGAAGGAACAACCGTTGGCCCGACGTTTCGGGGAAGAGTCGCAGCAGCTGAGATTCGCCAATCATCGCGTTGCCTTGCAGTACGCTGCCAGAAAGGAGCCCCACGATTTGGAGAGTGATAGGTTGATTTGCCGCGTCTTGAATCGTGAACTGAGCACCAACGCCTGCGAGATGCAGACTGTAAGCCGCGGTATTTTTGTCGAGCACGACCGGAACGATTGGTCGGTTGTTTTCGTCCGCGCCAAGCGAAAGTTCGAGAAGCTGCCAAGGATCGCCGGATTCAGGTACTTCGCTAGAGGTTCCCGCCCAGCCAAACTTGCTTTGTCCGTAAAACGATTGAGGAATGCCAATCAGTCGCGGTTGCGAAGTTTGGTAGAGATTCAGGCAACTGGCGTCCTCGCCCTCGTGGATGCGAAAACCAAAAACCGAGAGACTGCTGAGGAGGTCGTTTTCGCGGTCGCTAAAACCAAGCGAGTCGCGTCCCGCGGACGAGCCAAGGTCGAGATGCAGCGACTGGTCGCAGGTGGCGATCAGCCCGAAGCCGCCGGTGCCTTGTTCGGAAGGGGCCAGTCGAAATGCGCTCAGGGCAACAATCAGAAAGCTTGCCATTGCGGCGAGCCCAACCGAGAGCAGGGTGCGGCTCGGGTTCCGCCGAGCATTGCGAGATGCGAGCCCTGCAAGCGTAAGATGCGAGGGAGGTGTCGTGGCGATCTGCCGGAGCTTTTGGCGAAGTCCGACGAGTAGGCCGGCGAGGACCAGCGCCCCGCTACCAAAAAAGGCGCCCGCTTGGGCTTCGCCTTGAAGAGTGATCGCCAAGAGGCCAATCGCCAACGCGGATAAAACGAGTACGGCAGGCAGCCAGCGACGTTGGCGCCGGGAGGTGATTTGAAGCTCAGAGAGGTCGGTGGTGTCGCCGCTCAGAAGCTGCCGGGTGGGGAGTTGGATGAGTTTGCGAAGAGCCCACCAAACCGTGCCCAGGGCAACCATCATGCCGATTGTTGCGCCCAACGCGAGGCTCGAATTGGAGAGATGAAGCGAAAGAAATGGCGTGACCGTTGCCGCGACCCACCAAGTCGTCAGCCCATGAATCATCAGTCGGGCATAGCCCACGCCACCAGCAACGCCCAGAAGGGTGCCCAACAGCACAACGATTGCCGCTTCGCCGAGGAGCAGTCGCCGGAGCTTGCCGACATTCCAGCCCACAGCCGAAAGCAGTCCTATTTCGGAACATCGAGATTCAATGCCAAGCTTAACGAGCAACGCGATAAGCATCACTGCCGAGGCCATAAGAAAAAAGCTGAACCCAAGAAACAGGCCCTCGAAGGCCGTCGTCCCGCGTGCGGCACGCAGGCCTTGTCGTTTGACGGGCAGCAACGTCATGCCCATATCGGCCGGGCTGGGGCGAACTTGCCGGCGTAGGTTGTCTGCGGTTACGCCAGTCGCGGAAGGAATACGAAGGACGCTGTCGGTACCCCAACGAGTTTGCCAGAGACGTGCCGCGAGGCGATGCGAAATAAATGCTTTTGGAGTGGTCGAATATTGGTCCCAGTAATCTTCGTCGACCGCACGAACTTTTTCGACCAATTCAAAAGGCAAATCCCAATCGCCGATTGAGCTTTGGTCGGTGACGCCAGGGAGATCGGGCGTAAGATGCGGGTCAGCGGCGAGCGTACTTTTTTGATCGGCGCTCGACAGCGGGACGATCGCGCGCAACCGCAGCTCAAGCGGACGGGCTTCTTTCAGATTGCCGTGGGTAGTTTCGGGTTCGTAGTAGGTAATCGTAATCAGATCGCCCAGCTGAGCCTCCAGGTCGTTGGCCGCCCAGTCGTTCAGCACCACTTCGTCGTCGGCCAAAATAATCGGATTGCCGCGGTCGTCGGTAAGAGGCCCGATCTTGGCGAGGGAATCGATACCCGTGACGGTCGAGTAAGGAATCTTGCGATCGCCTAGCGAAATCGTGTTAGCCAAATAAGTGATTGCCGGTTGAACCTGGGCGTCGGGAAAGGCGGTCGAAACGGCTTCGACCAACGCCGCCGGCAGGACCAATCGTTGGGCCGTAACACGCAGGTAGTCGAACCCCGCAGGTTCGTCGACTATGACACCAAAATCTTCAAGCTCGGGCGAAAGGCTTTTCCGCAAAGTCTCAAACGCCTCTTCGGCGACCGCTGTTTCAGCAGCAGGGCCACCAATCGCCAGCAAATTTACCCGGCCCTTCAACTGAAGCGTTTTTTGCAAGGTCGCCAGAGGAACAAAGACGTTCCGCGGCAGCTGCTGGCTCGGACGAAGGCTAAAGCGGGCTAAGCCTTGGCTCGGGAGGATGGCAGTAACTTTGAGACGCTGGGACGTAGTCGAATCGGTCTTTTCGCCAAGCGTACTGTCGGCCGGCACGCTGCTTGGCAGCGGCAGGCGGAGCAACACCTGGTCGCCAAGCGAAACGCCAAGCTCGTCGGCGATTGCCTGAGTGATGGCACATTGGTTTCCTGCAAGTGGGGCAGGGGGGGGCGCGGTGTCGAATTGCCAGAACGAGTGTTCGTAACCGAAGACCGCAAGTTGCGTTGCATGGCGTCCTGCCGAGGACAAGCTGCCCGAGGCCATCAGCAGCGGCGAGACTTTTTGGAATGGTTCGCCAAGCTCAAGTTCGTCGGCAAGGTTTTCTCGAAAAGGTTGTTCGGCGAGCAGTACGCTGTCGATGCGGCCTAGTCGTTCCAGAGCCAAGTCGCGGAGGCTACCACGCACGGAGTTGCCCACGAGCAAGGCACCGGTGATCACTGCCGTTGCCACGGCCACACCTGCTGCGACCGAAAGGTGGATGCGTCGATAGTGCCACAGGCTGGCGAATATGAGTTGAAGGGGCGACATGCCCCCATTATGTCAAACTATTCCTAGCGAACGCTAGGTGCTGAGATCGCAGAAAGCCCACAACAGCCAGAGTCGCACCTGCCTCCGGGACGCTTCGCAGACCGCGTGGCGGTCAGGCTATTGGGGGAAAGGGTTCGCTACAGTTTGAATTAAACAAACCAGAAAGTTCGTTTTTGCCATTCTCGGCACTCGTCGCCGAATGCGTCGGCGAGGATTCGATCTTCGAGCTTCGATCGATAGAGCTGCATCGCAACACAGACGCAGTAGAAAACGATCCAAACCACATGAAGTTGTGCGAAAAAAAGCCAAAACCCAGCCAGCGAGAAAAACTGGCCGAAGTAAACCGGATGGCGAACAAACCGGTAGGGGCCTGTGGTTTTCAGTCGTCGAGGTTCGGGGATAATGCTAAAGCTGCGGTTCAGGGCCGCGTATCCCCAGAGGACGATCGCATTGCCTATCGTCAGCAAGGTCGCCCCAATCGCCACTTCGTTCCAGGTAAGAGGATTTCGATACAAAAACTGGCCGTAAGCGTTTTGGGTGTCCTCGCTCACAAGTCCGAGCAGCGGCAAAAGCCAAAGCGGGAGCAGCGGAGCATAGGCTGTTAGCAACGTGTAAGAGACGATCCAACCGTTGTCCGTCCGCCGGCGCGGTGGCAATCGAAAACAAAAACTGAGGGCGATCAGCACAAAGGTGAGATCAATCAGCAGCGGCACCCAAGGCATGTGAACCGAATCGCCGTTGGCGAAATTGTAGAAAGGCCCCTGCTGCCAAAAACCGTGAAGCCAGTATTTTTCGGCCCGCAAAACAACGTACGAAAAAAAGAAAGACGCACCTGCTAGGCGAAATACCCAGTCGGGCATCGCCAGCCAAAGCCGCATCGGCCAGGCATGTCGCGGTTCCGTTGGGACCGGTTTTGCGGATTGCGCGGTTGGGCTAGACATAGCGCAAGTATAGGTCGAAATAACGGGGAATGTGAGATGTGGGATGTTTGATTGTTGATGTGAGTTGCGACTACTCCTTGCTCTGAGCTGTTTTTACGCTTGCCGTGATGATTGCCACGAGCTCGTTGCATTCTTGCATTAGGTCTACGAGGAGTTTTGGTTCAATGACTCCAGATTCTCCGAGCAGTTCAAGCCAATAGAGCGTTTCATCTGCTTCGCGTGACGCGATCGCCATGATAGAAGCAAAATGTTTCCGAGAGGAAGCCTTTGACGCCTCTCTGTAGTTGGCTCCAATCGAGGTTCCAGAGCGAAGTAGCTGCTTGCCCAAGGTCCAAGAAACTTGCTTGCTAGGAAGCGCATCAACCAGATGAATCACCCGCAAAGCAAACTTCTTAGTTCGGTCCGCCATCTCGATTCGGTTCACAGTTCTCTCTCCTACATCAACAATCAAACATCTCACATCAAACATCCCCTAACGTAGTGCTTTATCCGAGATGTCCTTACGGCACCAGGCGCCTTCCCAGCGAATACATTTGACCGCAGTGTACGCCTGCAATTTGGCTGCCGAGATCGTGTCGCCAAGGGCGGTGACGCCAAGAACACGACCGCCGTTGTTGACCGTTTGGCCTTCTTGGATCGCGGTGCCGGCGTGAAAAACTTTGACACCGGGAACCAGGGCCGCTTCCTTCAATCCGCGGATAGGACGTCCTTTTTCGTACGAGCCGGGATAACCTTCACTGGCCATCACAACACAGACGGAAGGCCGAGGGTCCCATTGCATCGGTTCGACTTCGTCGAGGCGACCATCAATGGTCGCTTCGAGTACGTCGACCAGATCGCTTTGCAATCGCATCATCAGCGGTTGACATTCGGGATCGCCAAAGCGGACGTTGTATTCAAGAACCTTGACTCCGTGTTTGGTGATCATCAGCCCGGCGTAGAGGATGCCGCGGAAAGGACGTCGAGACCGCTTCATCTGGTGAACCGTAGGAACCAGAATCCTTTCTTCGACCATATTCATAATCTTCTGGGTGACGATCGGCGTCGGGCTATAGGCCCCCATGCCGCCAGTATTAGGGCCCCGGTCACCATCAAGGGCCGGCTTGTGGTCTTGGGCGGCGGGCATGGTCAATATGGTGCGACCATCGGTGATTGCGAGAACGCTGGCTTCTTGCCCCACCAGGCGTTCTTCGATGATCAGCTGATTTCCGGCATCACCGAATTCTTTTGACCCAGCGATTCGGTCGACCGCTGCAAGGGCTTCCTCGCGGTTGTCGCAGACGATTACTCCCTTGCCGGCGGCGAGTCCGTCGGCCTTGACCACAACCGGCACGTCGTCTCGCGAGGTCAGAAACAGCTCGGCGCCCGCAGCGTCTCGAAAGGTATGGAACTCGGCGGAGGCAATGTCGGCGTGTCGAAGCAGGTTTTTGCAAAAGATTTTGCTGGCCTCGAGCTCAGCAGCCCGCGCGCTTGGGCCGAAGGCTCGAATGCCAGATTCCGAGAATGCGTCTACCGCTCCGGCAGCTAGCGGAGCTTCGGGGCCTACAACGACTAGGCCAATCTCGTTTTGCTTGGCAAATTCGAGGAGTCGTGGGATGTCGTTATCCGCGATGTCGACATTTTCTAGCGAAGCGTCCTGCTCAGAGGCGGTGCCCGCGTTGCCGGGGGCGACAAAAATCCGGTCGACGCGGCTACTCTGCCCAATCTTCCAGGCCAGCGCATGTTCACGTCCACCACTGCCTATAACCAGTACCTTCATTAAAAATCTCCGTTTGCGATGGCGATCCAGCCAGGAATTGAGCGGTTGGACTACCTTGATTCGTTCGCCTTGAGCAAGCACTTGGGCGCGAATTCGCGATTTTACGAGGTTTGTTGTCGCTGAGGAAGGCTCCGGCCAGGGGCGGGTTGAAAGTATTGCCAGAGAGATGCCACCCAGTTGGACTTTTTCCAGTTGGACTTTTTGGAATTTGAGGCCGAGGACGAATATTTCGATTGGAGGGACAATGAAATTGGCAAAACTCCTTCTGGAGGGGCAGGAGTTGGCGATCTGAGAGAAAGGGCGGTTGACAATTAGAGGCGTTATCCTTAAACCTGTGCTAGATAGTTTGTGAAAATTGTCACAAACTAATGAAGAATTTGATAGCAAAGCCAACGTGGCGTTGGAAGTCAGTTCTAGCAAACGCCTTGCATCGTAAGTTGCGTGGCCTAGCAGACTGTTTTTTACCTGGTAGTCAGGATTGCGACATATGGTTATCGCAGCATCCTGTGGGCGTGAGTTTCGCTAGCTTCCTGTTCTAGGAGCCGGCGCTTGCGGAGTGGAAAAGCCGACATGGCCGATAAGAAAAAAATGTCTGTCGCCGAGATGATCGCCGCAGCCCGTAAGGCTGATAGCGGTGCTGGTGAGGCAGACGACCAACCGAACAAAACCGATTCGAGCGAAGCAGAAGCACCTGCCAAGGTGTCTCAGGGTTCTGCGCCTTCGAAGTCGGTTCCCAAGCCTGGCGAAGCGGGGCGACCGAGCGTCGCTGAAATGTTGGCGATGGCCCGAGGAGAAAAGTCGGGTGCCGAGAAGGCCGCTCCGAAAAAGGCAGCCGAGAAAAAGCCCGCGGCGAAGAAACCTGCCGCAGCCAAGGCGGCCACTCCCAGCAAGCCAGCCGAGCCTCGCGATACGGCAAGCATTCTCGCTGCTGCCCGCAAGCCCTCGAAGGCTGGGCCGATGAGCAAGGCCGAAGCCGCAGCGAAAGAGAAGGCAAATCCTAAGAAGGAAAAGCCGAAAATCGTTGTGCCACCGATGCCCCAGAAGCCTGCTTACGCAATTGCTCCGCCAGCTCCTGGAAAGCCAGGCAAGAAGGGAGCAGGCGAAGAAACTCGGCGTGGGTTCCTTGCCGAGGGTTTTACTTTCCTGGGTGCGGCGCTCCTCCTTTGGACGGTAGCCACCGTGAAGTTTATGTTCCCGAACGTGCTTCGCGAACCGCCAAGTAAATTCAAAGTTGGTTTGCCTGACGAGTTTCCTCCAGGGCAGGTCAACACGAAGTACAAGGCCCAGTTTGCGGTTTGGATTTCCAATGGCGAGTACAACGGTCAGCAGCAAATTTACGCTTTAAGATCGGTCTGTACTCATTTAGGATGTACCCCCAACTGGCTCGAAGCAGAACAGAAATTCAAGTGCCCCTGCCATGGCAGTGGCTTTTACAAGGATGGAGTCAATTTCGAAGGTCCTGCACCTCGCCCGCTAGAACGCTACGCCATTCGCGTCGCCGGAGATGGGCAGATCGAGATCGACAAAAATCAGTTGTTCTTTGAAGAAAAGGGCGAGTGGGACAACCCGTCTTGCTTTATCCCCGTTTAGAAAATCCCGTTTAGAGACGTTGGCCGAACAGAAAACCAACCGTAATTAGAAGTCAGAAAAACTATGCCAGGCTTAGGCGACATAATCCGCGAATCACAGATTTGGAAAAGTATCTTCCGTCATCCTATGCCGGTCGATCGCCGTAATCGTATTGTGGTCGTGTTGACCAACTTTTTCTTGCATCTGCATCCGGTCTCGGTAAAGAAGCAAGGCATTGCCCTTTCGTACACTTGGTGCATGGGGGGGGTTACCTTTTTTCTGTTTTTGGTCGAAACCGTAACCGGCGTGCTGTTGATGTTTTACTATCGACCAACGGTTGAATGGGCCTATACCGATATTCAGATGCTCCGAGACGTCCATTCCTTAGGGATACTGCGCGAGATCCACCGCTGGGGTGCCCATGCGATGGTAATCACCGTCTGGCTGCACATGTACCGCGTGTTTCTTACCGGTAGCTACAAGCCGCCACGAGAATTCAACTGGGTCGTGGGAGTGTTTTTGCTTCTGCTGACCTTGCTGCTGTCGTTTACCGGCTACTTGTTACCATGGGATCAATTGGCCGTTTGGGCAATTACCGTGGGTTCAAATATGGCTCGCGCCACTCCCGTGATTGGCCATGAAGGCCCAGGTCAGCAGCTGCTGACTCTTGGCGGCGTCGACA
>JAJRUA010000104.1 GCA_024278035.1 Planctomycetota bacterium
CGGGGCGCCCCCACTGGCGAGCCCGAGCGGAGGTCTTTTTCTCGCTATTCGGAACCTTACCCACGGAAACCCCGGATGGACCAGAAACTGTCGCTCAACGCTCGAAGACTTCGCCCTGTCGATCACCCGTACTGCCGAGAATTTTGAAACCGAATATTGGAAAATCGATGACATTTCTACCCACTGATTTCGGCGAAGAGCCATAAATCTAGTCGGTTGCCGACAATACGGTTCTGATTCAGCTTTCAGAGGTCAGCTTCCTGTTCTCCGTCCATTGGCTGAAAGCGGATCGCTGACCGCCTAACACTTTTCAAAAGGAACGAGGGGCAAACGAGGTTCCGTTTTCAACCCTGAAGGGTATGCCTAGAAAGCATGACGCCTACCTTTCCCGATTTCTCCGCAAGAAAGCAAGGATACCGAGAGCTGCCATCATGGCCGTCGAGGGCTCAGGAACCGCAATGGGGGTCAAAACTACACCCAACAGATCGGTGTTGTCCATCACTCCTGAGATAAGGTTTGAATTAGCACCAATGGCGGCCAAGGGGACGTTGACGCCAGTGTGCTCGACGCCGCCCCAAGTTACTGCTGGCAAGATGCCAGCGGTTGGATTGGTTTCAGTCACTAGGAGACCGCCTGTCTCGTGGTCGGCAGTCACAATAATCAGAGTCTCCGTAAGTCCTGGATCGTTGAGGTTGGCCCAATCGAGGACAGTTTGAATCGTATTGGCAAATTCGATGGTCTCGTAAATGTTACGTCCTGTTTTGAGCGTTGGGTCAAAGTTGGAGAGATGCCCGGCGTGATCAATCCGACCTCCCTCGACCATAAGGAAAAAACCGTCCGGGTCGTTGTCCAGCAAGTCGAGCGCGGCGTCGGCCATCTCGCCTAGATGAGGAATCGTGTCGTACCGAGGGTCGGTCCCCTGAGCGTAGTCGTATTCATACGGCAAATGACCACCGCCACCAAAAAGACCAGCAACCAAGGGCTCGTTGTTGGTATCGAGCGCATCGAGTTCGGCGCGAGTTTTGACAAGTGTGTAGTTGCCATCCGCGTTAATGATCGCGGAGTTCAAGCCGTTATCCTCACCGCCGAACAGGACATTGGGCTGTGATTCATTCAGGTAGTCTAAACCGATTTGGACGCGGTTGTTCCGGCTTGGCTCATTGGCTCCGAAAGTCGCGGGGGTGGCGTGCGTGATTTGGGTAGTCGTCACGAGCCCAGTGCTTTTGCCCAGGCCCTTAAAAATATCCAGCATCGTAGTCAGATCGCTGCCATCGCCTGGCAGGGCCTGGCTGATAACGCCGTTGTTTACTTTCCTACCCGTCGCGATGGCAGTTCCGGCGGCGGCCGAGTCGGTCACGTCACCAAAAAAAGACCCGGTTGTCATTTCCGCCTGATTAGGAAAAGATTCAAAGTTAAGCGTACCGGCCGCGCCGTTGAGGTACATGCCTGCCGCTTTGACCTGCTCAGGGCCCATTCCGTCACCGATCAAGACGATCACGTTTTTGGGCGGATGAGTAACGGCCTGCGAATTGGCCGCAATGAGGGATAGGGCTAAGAAGCTTATCGCGATGATCGCTTTCATTTTTGAACCTTTATGCTTGTGACGATTTCTAGATATAATTGAAATTTTGCTATTTCGAGTGTAGGCAAGGGGGCGGCTAGGATTCTTTCGACCAAGCGGCTTGACCTGATTTTACCTGCTTCCCCCCCTCCTTCTTACTATTAAGCCGATCGGCGGCATCTCGCAAAAGCTACTGTAGTAGCTAGGAATCCAAACAAGATCGTCGAGGGTTCAGGAACCACGGAAACGGTGTACTCGATATTCAGAACCGGTTCTCCTCCACCGTACGCCTCTGCAACTCGGGAAAAATCATTACCAGCAGCAGGATCAATCATGATCGCCAAGGCGTTTCCTGAAGCCCATCCCCCTAGGTCAACGATCTCTTGCACGATGGACGCCAGTTCAGAAGTGCGCTGAGCGGCTCCTGCGTCTCCTACATTGGTCCATGCCGGAACATCAAACCAAGACGAGGTAGCTGTCGTCGGAGACCGACTAGAGATGTTCGTCGCTGTATCAGAGAACGTTGCTGCGTTAGAGGAAGATTCTCCGTAAATAGTAAACGATGCGGTATTTGTATTACGGTCCGTCTCGTCGACGGTGAATTGGATGTAGGCGTTGTCAATGGTAGCTCCAGCGGGAATTGCCACGTTGGCAAAACGTAAACCAATCAATTGGCGCCACTCACCTGCAACGGTCCTGAAATCGGTGCCCAACTCAAGGTCACTACTACCAGTAATCACTGTGCCAGGCACACTGTCAGGCTGGGTACCGTCTACGGGGCCCAAGCTTTCCTCGGCATCGTCGGAAGCTGACGATACGGCCACTGAAATCAAAGTTGCTTTCGCCTGGTCATTCGCCATGAAAGTAAGAAGGAGACCGGCCAACGCAAAATATCGGAGTCGATGAAAAAGAATCATTTTGAATCCTTTTGAATATAGGAAGAACGTTGCTTAAAATTGTTTTGGAACTATCAACCGCTTGTCGTAAAACGGAAGAGATGCAATAGCTACCTTCTCATCGTCGCCGACCCCAAACGAGGCTCCCTCCTGCCAGGAGCAACACAAGGGAAGAAGGCTCAGGAATCACGCCAAATGCACCGATAAAACCGCCGGTCGAACTTGCAGTTAAGGCAAACGACCCGGGCAGCAGTCGGAAGTCCCCGTTGGCGGGGTCTACAAATAGCGGGTCGGCAGAATAAATATTGGATCCGATCTCACCAGCATCGATTAAATCTTGGCTGTAGAGACCGTCAAAATTGTAGACATTGTTCCAGTCTAGTAGCGTTTGATCCACAGCGCTGGTGAAGGCATGGATTCCGACGGACCCACCGGCGTCATCCCCATAGAAAATAGAGTTTGTCACAGTGTTGTTTAGGCTAGGGCCGCCTATTTCTCGGAAGCTCACCCCAAACGATCCGTTGTAACTCGTGTTCTGGTCAAACGTGTTGTCATTGGAGTCATAAAGCAGAACGGAAATCCGGAATGCCGCAGGATCGGCGTTCTCATCGAAGTAGTCCACGTTGTAAGAGAACGTGTTGTTATTAGCGCCAGTGTTCAAAAAGATATTTTCGTGTGTGTTGTTGTAGATCGTGTTGTTGCTGATTTGATTTCCTTCAGCACCGTTGTCAAGAGTGATACCCCAAGTATTGCCGTAGAGGGTGTTTCCTGAGACTGTATTGTTATCGCCCCCAATATTGATGCCATGTCGTTGACTAAGATCGGCTTCGATTCCGTTAGCATAGATCGTATTGTTCAGGACAGTCATGTTTGACGCGTCCGAGCCACTAAGAGCAAGACCTACCCCATTTTGGGAGTAGGCCGTGTTGCCAGAGACTAAGCCCCCTTTTGTGTCGTGCATCCGCATGTCATCGCCGTTGTCGAACAACGTGTTTCCCGTAACGGTGAAGCTGTTCGTATCCCCGGAGGTGATCACGGAGAAAAGACCAGTACTCCCGTTGAAAATTGTGTTATCCCGAATATGCAACGATGAATTGACAAGCGTTTGGACCACGTTGCCCGATTGATCAATGCCATCTAGCCGAAGGCCCTCGATCGTGGTGCCATTCCCGGTGACATAGAAGAGGCTGTTCTGAAAACCCGAGTTGCCTCGCACGGTAGGGGTTTGACCGGCTCCGGCACGGATGGTTAGGCCCGACTTAGCGAGAGTCAGGCTCTCGTTGTAGGTTGCGCTGTCGGTGATTTCAATGATGTCGTTATCACTGGCGGCATTGTAGGCATCGGTGATCGTTGCGTAGGTCTGACCTGCTCCAACAAACAGCGTGGCCTGCCCTAAACATGCCGAGGATTGCCCCAGGCAGAGGAGTAAGCCGACACAAAAAGAGTATCCAAAAGTTGTACGCTTCACCTGTACCGCTCCTCTGTTCAAGGGGGAGGGGCCTACCTAACTAGATAAGCCCTGCTGTTATAGACCGTAAATTTGCGGGATGGAGAAAAGGAAAAAATGTTCGAAAATCGCCGAAAAGCAGAACGCCTCATTTCTATCTTGAAAGAAACACTTAAAGGTGATTTCCCCTCTCCAAAAAAAGCTATCGCCAGCGACGCAACGTCACTAGGCCGCTAAGGCCAAGGAAAATACCCAACAACGATGGTTCGGGGATGGCTGTAGCAATGCTACCCTCGAACTGAACCTCGGCAATCTGCATTCTAAAGAGGCCCGGTGTGCCTTTGAGTGTTGGAAACACCATGCGATAAGAGGTGAAATCGTCGGTATTAGCAACGGACACCGAACTTCCCATGGTGTTCCGAGCACTCGGCAGGCTTAGCAAACCACTATCGATAAGCGCCCAGGCCTCGCCGCCGTTTCCATTGCTGTTGTCCAAGCTCAAAATCGTGTCGTTGGTTCCGTAAAGCCTCCATGAGGCCGGGTCCCGGTTCTCAGCATCGTTAGCCGTGGTGATCACAAACGAAGTTACAACGGTTCCGACCCCGGCACCTACTGTGGGAGTGACAATGAAACCAGAGTTTTCTCCAAAGTTGCCCCCACCACCATTGTTCAGATACTTATTAAGCGTTCCGTCGATGACATTACTCGGCCCCTCAGGCCCCGGATAGGAACCTCCTCCTTCCAAGTCAATTGCGAGGATAGGATCACTAGGTGTTAGAATTAGGATCGCCTGGGCGAAGTTCGATCCGTGCGTGGCCAACAAAAGCAAGGCCGCAGCCGAACCGCAGATAAAGCGGCGCAAGTCCGTTGTCATTTTGGTTTTCTCCATAGCAAATCCCTCGTCATATTAAAAGGCCAACTAAAAGCGGGCAGTGTCCCAGGCTTTCGAAAACAGCTTTTAATCCTACTTCGTCCATTTCGGGTAATAAAGCCGCTCGCCCACTATCAGCAGGCGAGCGGCAACACATTACTTACGGAAGGCGACAAAATCAGACCCGACGCCGCAGGGCTAATCCGCAAAGGCCAATCAACATGGCCATCGAGGAGGGCTCGGGGATGGCAGCAACGGTACCATCGAACTGAACCTCAGCGATTTGCATTCTAGCAACCTCACCGGGGCCGGTGCCAATCTTGAGCGTCGGAAATATCATGCGGTAGGAGGTGTAAGCGTCGGTGTTCGCGACAGCTACAGAACCTCCCGCAGTATTCCGAGCACTCGGCAAGCTTAGCGATCCACTATCGATAAGCGTCCACGCCTCGCCACCGTTTCCATCGCTGTTGTTTAGGCTCAAAATCGCATCATTGGTTCCATAGAGACTCCATGAAGCCGGATCACGAACCTCGGCATCATTTGCCGTTGTGATCTCAAACGAAGTCACAATGGTCCCCATCTCGCCCGCACCGGTACCTACCGTTGGTGTAATGATGAACCCAGTGTTGGCACCCCAAGCTGGGGGGTCAAAATCAGAATCATGGCTACTGCCCCGATTCAAATACTTAGCGAGCGTACCGTCGATGGCGTTTTCCGGACCCTCTGCCCCACCAGAGTTGCTATCACCCTCCAGGTCAATTGCGAGAATAGTATCGCCAGGGGTGAAAATTGGGGCCGCGTAGGTTGTCGTCGCACTCAATGCCACGAAAACCGCAACAGCAAGAAGAAGAGGACTCACCGATCGACTTGCGATACGGGTTGAGTCAAAATTGGTCGCTTTCATAAAGATCCCTCACTAGAAAAGAAAAAGAAGGTTGCCTGGGTGAAAATTGCCGACCTCACGCATTGCCCCGATCGGGTGGTTCCCGCTCAACGAGGCAGTCAGCACTAACGACTATAATGATTGTTATTGGCGAAGATGTCAATAAAAAAGGTGGATTATTTTTCAATCTTTCATATTTAGTCCGGGCTTCCCTGGGCTTTCCGCCTGTAATCGGGAGAAAATGACCCCTCCCCAATCGGTGAGTAGGGCGCATTCCCTACCGCAGGCCCCGCGGCCGGCTTTCGTCGTTACGCCGGAGGGAGAGGGCGAGCATAAGCACCGAAAGGCGGGAAAAACAAGCTCTTTTAATGGCCGCCTCGTCTTTCTGGCTTGCAGGGCAGGGTCGTAGGGCAGGGCGCAGTAGACAATGACCCGCCCACGAAGGGCTTTCTCCCGCACTCCAACTAGCCCTGATGTCGCTTGGCCGAGCCTGCCACCTGCGACGGTGTTGCCGCCAGGGCACGAAAGGACCGGGGTACGGTCCTTATCTTCGTCCTCGCAGACGTATTTACTATAGATCATGTGGCGTCATCTGCGAAATCATGAAGGCAGCTTGTTTTCCCAGTCTCAATCGAGGCCGGCGAGGGGCTTGATGACTCGCTGCGGAGAGCTATTTCTTTTATTCGGCGAAAAAAGGTGCAAATGCCTTGCAATAGGAAAACACCGCCATTACAATACGTCATAGAAATAAGGAAGGGCGGGGCCTTCCTGACAAGTACACTCTTGCCAGCTGGTGTGGGAGCTTTCTGTTTGGAGTTCGCTTTCTCTTCCCCGTTTTCTCTGTGTTATTCCGTACTGTAAGGAGGGCTTTTCGATGAAGGCTACGTTGTTTCTACACACTGTTGCGCTAGGGGTTCTTGTTGCTTCAGCCCCGGCTGTTGCACAAGACACTATGTTGATCTCGCTCGGTAACGACTTGCTTCATACGGCAATCGTCACCCCCGATATTCTCAATACACCGGGCCAAGTGGATGGTGGATTGAGTGGGGCAACTTGGAACGTGGTTAACGCCGCGGATGAAGCTCCTGTTCTCAATTGGTCGAACGGTGACTCGTCGACGTCTTTTGTGACGACGGGCAGAGGGTCAGGAGGAGGAACCGAAGGGTTCAATGCCCTTGAGTCGGGTGAAATTCACTGGTGGGGTACTCTTGGTAGTAACGGTACCTACGCAGTTAACCCCGACACCGATCCGGCGAACGGGGCTGTTGTGAGTCTGACGGGTATTCTGACGGGTCCTGCCGTCTCGCAAGGCATGTCTTGGCAGAAATCGGCCGGGATTCGTATTCGTGATCTCCCGCTGGGGGTTTACGAGGTTTACGCCACTGGGGTTCCCTACTCGAGGAACATAAACACGGGTGGCGCTCTGGAAGGCCAAGATGTTGATATGTACATCGGTACAACGATCGATGCTCTTGGTGGTGCCCAGCAGAACTTAGAGGCCTCGGTGGCGGATGGCTCGCTCACGAAGTTTACCTTGCCCCACGAGAACTACTCGACTTGGGAGGAAGGTGACAACTATGCCAAGACGACCGTTACGATCGGCCTGGATGAAAACGGGGAAACCCAGTCCTTGATGGTCGGAGTTGATTTGAGCATGCAGGGAGCCCAAATTTTTGCTTCCCTGGGTACGATTGAGATCCGGAAGCTCCCCAGCACGCTGGCGGGTGATTACGACGCCGATGGCGACGTCGATGGTGCCGATTACGTGGCATGGCAAAATAACTTCGGTTCCACAACGGCTCTCGGGGCCGATGGCAATGGAAACGGAGTGGTTGACGCCGCTGACTACACCATCTGGCGAGATAACTTTGCTTTCTCGACGGCCACGTCTGTGCCTGAACCAACTTCACTTGCTCTTGGGCTCTTGAGCCTAGCAAGCCTGGGATGGTCTGGACGCCGAAGAGAATAACCTCCTGTTGCTCTTGGTCCCGGAGGGACGGCATCGTCTGGCCTTTAGGTCGCGAGCCGTTCCCTCCAGGGCTAGCAGGGGTTGAGCCACTTGTTTTTTGAGAAGATTCGTTGGTTCTTTTGAGGGGATCTCAATGATCACCCACAAGAGATTAGTTGTGATCCGACCGGTAGTTTAGTCAATTTCAATCCTTATTTTTTCTGCCCGTATGATAAGCACCGGAAAATCAGATGTTCAGGGCTCCACGAACGTAGGTGCACCGTTGGTCACCGCAACGCGCGAGCTGGTTGCACGCGGCTTGGTTGTATCGACTCTGATGGCATTGGCCCTGATTGTCCTCACCGTAACGGCCGGTTGTGGCGGAAGTCGCTCTGGTCGGCCTTCTGGGGAGGCACTGTTGGCAATCGAGAACGTTGCTAAGTGGTATCAGTTGTGTGAGTCGGCCAATAATGGAAATCCCCCGGCAAATGAGGAAGATTTCCTCGCATTCGTTAACAGTAAATTAGCCGAACGTGGGCAAGAGCCGATTGATCGCGACAAGTTGTTGACCTCTCCCCGCGACGGAGAGCCGTACGTGATCCTTTACGGTGAAGCTGCCTCAAAGAAGCAAGGGGTCCGGTTGGTGGCGTACGAGAAGAGTGGCGTCGCTGGAATGAAGCTGGCCGTGTCGGACCTGGCCAGGAGTCGACTGGTGGAGGAATCCGAATTGCAGTCCCTCTTGTCGGGCAAGTAATCGGGAGGAAAAGATGGGGGCCCCAAGCCAATTGAAGTGACATTCGCCAATTTAGAGAGCCGCATTCCTTCACGTACTTTTTCTCAACCTAATCCAAACAAATATCTTACCTCTTATCTGCAGGAGTCGAATGATGAGGCTAAATCGTAATCGTAAATTGGCTTTTACGCTCGTTGAATTGTTGGTGGTAATTGCCATTATTGGCATTCTTGTTGCTCTGTTGTTGCCCGCAGTACAGGCAGCCCGAGAGGCGGCTCGTCGGATGCAGTGTGGCAACCAGCTCAAGCAAATGGGCGTGGCCATGCTCAATTACGAGAACGCCTTTACGGAGTTTCCGACAGGTGGCTCTGAGCCGTGGCACGACGAAGGTACTGCGGAGGTCCAATTCAGCAAGGGTTATGGATGGATGGTACAAATTCTTCCGTACGTCGAAGACTCGGCATTGCAGGACATTTCCAAAGGCTACGGAGCTGGGAATGCCCAGTTGGACCAACAGGTTCGTGGGACTCCGGTACCTTTGTATTATTGCCCGTCGAAGCGTGGCACGACCGTTATCTACGCAGCAGATACAGCAGTAGATTGCTCGCAAGGTTGCGCACTTTCTGACTATGCTGGCGCTACCCCCGCTAATGTTCTTGATCCCAACAGTCCGAGTCAATTTCCATGGTTTTGGCAGACCGTCACGCATGGCAACGTGATCGAAGCTGAAGGTAATCGATTCGAATTCCTAGGCCAAATCTATAACATTGCCTACCAAGGAGTGATTGTACGGACGGGTATGTCGCCAGCTTGCCAAGCGAGAGAAATCACCGACGGCATGTCGAAGACGGTAGTGATTGGCGAGAAGCGACTTTATAGCGATCGGTACGAGCTTGGAGATTGGCACGACGACTTCGGTTGGACCGATGGATGGGACGCCGACATCATGCGTTACACGGGCCTTGAGCCGGGCCCTGATATGCCACGGCCACTTGATCCGGCTGATGATCCTGTCGATTTTGGCTTCCGCTTTGGCTCCTCTCACCCGGGCATCTTCAACGCCGTCTTTGCGGATGGCCATGTGGTTAAGATCGACTACGACATTGACTTAATCGTCTTCAACGCACTGGGCAATCGTGAAGATGGCTTGGTCGTCGATTACCCTTAGTAACTACGGCCCTTTAGCAAACCAATTTGCTTTGGCCCGGAGAGGAGAGTGGTGGATAGTTCGGTGGTCGTAAGGTCGTCGATCAAGAGAAAACTGGAACAGAAACTGGAACTAAACAGGGAAGCAAGAAGTCATGCTATCAAAAACGATGCTATTCGCAGCCTTGATCGGGGGATTTCTTTTCGGTCCCTGCTCAATGAGCCCAAACATTTGTTCTGCCCAGGGGTGGGAGCAGCGAGGTATTGGCGGTGGTGGAGCCCTTTTTTCCCCCACGATTAGCCCTTTCGACGGTAACCAACTCTACATGGCAACCGACTTGGGCGGTGTTTATCGTTCCGAAAACTTCGGAGCCAAATGGGAAACGGTTCCGTTCACCCAACTACGGGGGGGCATTGAAACGCAGGTGCGGTTTACCAGTGATCCGAACGTGCTTTACTCAACCCGCCGAGGAAACTTTCAGGCGCTGCGGCTCCCTGTACGAAGCAATGATGGTGGGCAAACCTTCAGTCCTCTGGCTAGCAACCCCACCAACGGCAACGCCTACTCGGTTCAGGTCGATCCGAACAATACAGAACGACTCTTAATTTCGGATCAGAACAGTCTTTATTATTCGAGTAACGGCGGTTCTTCCTTTTCGAATGTGTACACCACGACCGACTTGACCAACGGATTGCACGTAGCAGGTGCCTTTTGGGATGGCGATGATATCTACGTCGGAACTAGCAGTGGCCTGCTGACTTCCAGCAACGGCGGTATCAATTTTGGAGTAGATACGGCTTCAGGCATTCCCAGTAACGAAGCCTTCGTTTCGTTTTCAGGTGCGAAGACCGGTAATTTGACTCGCTTTTATGGAGTGACCTACGCCAAGAACAATGTCCAGCCGGGCATCGTCGGAGGCGTCGCAGCCAATACCGGAAACCAGCCAAGAGTTTATCGCAAGAATGCAGGGGCCTCGAATTGGTTGCTTGTGCGCGACGACATCGATGCCAACCAAGGGTTTTTTATCTCCACGTCCTTAGACAATACCAACGTCGCCTATTTGGCCGGCACCAATACTTCGACGGGGACTCCGACAATCCTAAAGACGACGAATGGAGGAATCTCTTGGAACTCTGTGTTTAATACGGCAGGCAATCAGAATATCAGCACGGGTTCACTCGGTTCTGGAGGAGATCTAGGATGGGGCTGGGCTGGGGTGCCGATGGGATTTAGCGTTGCTCCGAACAATCCCAACCGCGCAATCGTCACCGATTTTGGGGTCGTGCATGTAACCGACGACGGTGGCACCACATGGAAGCAAGCGTATGTCGATCCCGCTTACGAAAATCCAGCAGGGAGCCCCACACCCAAGGGTAGTGCTTACGCCTCGTCTGGCGTCGATCCAACGTCGGTTTGGTCGATTGCCTGGGCGTCTCCTTACACGCTCGTTGCATCGTTTACCGATATCCAAGGTGCTCGAAGCACCGATGGCGGAGATACTTGGACCTCTGGGGCTGCCTTGGGCTTACCACTCAACAGCACCTACCAAGTCATCGGAAATAATGCCGGTAACAGACTCTATGCCGCGACTTCGTCCGTTCATGATATGTACCAATCGACCCGGCTCACGGATGCCACGATCGATGGCGGTACGGGACGCATCATGCAATCCTCCGACGAGGGGGCCTCATGGCAGACACTCTACGACTTTGGGATGCCGGTAGTCTGGCTTGCTAACGACCCCGCACAGCCAGAAAGAATGTACGCCAGCGTCGTGAACACGGCTGACGGCGGTATCTATGTGACCAACAATCTATCGACGGGGGCCAATTTTACAAAGCTTCCTAGTCCAGCCCGCACTGAAGGACGCCCTTTCAACATCCGAGTGCTGGACAATGGCGATATCCTCGCATCATGGTCAGGTCGAATTGATGGAAATGGAAGTTTTACCGAGAGTTCGGGCGTGTTTCTTAGTACGGACGGTGGCAACACTTGGCTCGACCGAAGTGACCCTAACATGAGACGTTGGACCAAGGATATCGTTGTCGATCCCCATGATGCGACTCAAGATACTTGGTATGCAGCCGTCTTCAGCCACTGGGGGAGTTTCCCTAACCAAGTCGGGGGGCTCTATCGAACCACCGACCGAGGTCAATCTTGGGCGGAGCTAGGCAATTTCTTCCGCGTCGAAAGCATCACCGTTGACCCCATGAACGCTGACATTGCCTACGTGACGACCGAAGCAGAAGGCCTTTGGAAAACCGAGAATCTTACCGCTTCGCAGCCGACTTTTGTGCTTGATGAAACGTACCCATTCGATCACCCGACTCGCGTTTTTTACAACCCGTACAATCCGGAAGAGATTTGGATCACTTCATTCGGCAACGGAATGCGAGTTCTTAATACCGCGACGACGGCCGCAGGCGACTATGACAAGGATGGGGACATCGATCAGGCGGATTACATGGTGTGGGAATCCACCTTCGGATCGACGACCAATCTGGATGCCGACGGCAACGGAGATGGAGTCGTAGATGCTGCCGATTATACCGTCTGGCGAGATAGTTATTCCGCAGCGGCAGCGGCGGTTCCTGAGCCAGCGACATTCGCTCTCGCCCTTTTGGGCATGGCCAACTGGGGAGCTAGGCGACGTAGAGAGTAGCCTCTGCTAAGTCGGCAGCGTATGAAGCAAGAGTTGTGGTATCGGGTCCCAGGCATAGGGGCCGCGTGAGCATGGCAATCTTAAACACAGGTGGAAGGGGGAATCTGCTTAGGAGTGAAGGCTTTAGGAAGCCCTGACGGCGTGTCTCACCAACCTTGTTCAGGTACGCCGAACCGCTGAAGGCTTCCGGACAGGTTGTTGGGATTAGGCTCTATTTCGGTCGGTGGAGGGAAAATCGTTCCGTAGCGGGTTGTTTTGTTCGTCAGCCCCCTTGGAGTTTAGTTATACTGAAGGCCTATTGGTGTCTGCGCTAGCAGCTTTGCCCTCAGCGTCACCACCTTTCGGC
>JAJRUA010000105.1 GCA_024278035.1 Planctomycetota bacterium
ATTGCCATCGCAAGCGAACCGGCAGCAAAGACTTGCTTGATACTGCCTCGGGCGATCATCGCTTCCATGTCGTCCAGCTTGTCGATCTTGATGCCGCTAAAAACAACGAGCGACGTATTGAGGCATTGCTGCATTGGGCCATCGAACTCGCTCGCAACGTACTTGCCAAGGGCGACACGTTCCATCGCTGCTGGAACCACGGTGCTCGACGCGTCGAGCGAACCGGCGGAGAGCGCCTCATTGACGTAGACCGTCGCGATCTTCTCGGCGACTTCGCACGCGAACTTGGTCAGTTTGGGAACAAGCCCCGGCAAGTCGGATTCGTCCGCTTTCCAAAGAGCGCGTTCGATATCGTATTTGCGAGTGTTTTGTAGAACGAGGACAGCCCCCGGCTCAGCGGCATCGATCGTTTCTTGGACAGCCGGCAGGATGGTCATCGTCGATTCATCGAGCCAGTCTTCGATAAGTAGCACTTCGCATCCGAGTAGTTCGCCGAGGCGAGCCGCCACCTTATCAAGCGAACCTTCCGGCTTACGGCCAATGTGACCAAAGAGAATCTGCTTCCAGCCTTTTTCTTGGCCGAACTTGAGCGTCTCAACCATCGCACGAAGTCGAACGTCGCCTTGGCCCACCTCGGCTCCCGGCTTGGCATCGACATCGGCCCGGATCAGCACGGGCGTACCGCTCGGCACATCGGCGAGGGAATCGAGCCGAGGGATGGCGGCCAAGTAATCGTTGAGCGTCAGCTCGGGAGCCGCTTCGCGTCCTTTTACGAGGTTGGAGCACCAGGATTGCATCTGTTGTTCGGAAAGGGGCATTTTTAGGAAGCGGAAGGGAGGAAGGGGGAGGGGAGAGGTAGCTGAGCCCTGTAAAATACCACAGGCTCTGACGCTCAACTAGCGTCGCAATTTTCCTGGAAGGAAGGTGGAGAGTTCGAGCATTTGAAGATCAGCGTTTTTTTCTTCGTGTCCTTCGTGCCTTCGTGGTTTCAACTTTTCCGTTGCTCCGTGGTGGTTCATTTTTCCGACTATGCCGCCTTCCTATCGCTAGCCTCTTTGAAAGGAGCCGTACGGATATGGCCATCTTCGGAGACATCCTCGAATCGAACCGAAACCTGCTTCGAGACGCCCGACTCCTGCATCGTCACGCCATACAACGTGTCGGCTCCGACCATCGTCCGCTTCGAGTGGGTGACAACAATAAATTGCGTCGAAGTGAGGAACTCGGTCAGCACGGACGTGAATCGCCCGATGTTCGCTTCATCCAGAGCCGCATCGACTTCGTCTAAAATGCAAAAAGGGCTCGGCTTGCTACGGAACAAAGCGAGCAGCAACGCGACGCAGGTCATCGTCTTTTCGCCACCGGATAGCAGAGACAAGCTACGAAGTTCTTTGCCGGGGGGGCAAGCAACGATCTCCACCCCCATTTCGAGCGGATCGCCCTCCTCTTGTTTTTGCATTCCCTTTTGATCGGCAGCGACCAAGACCAAATCTGCCTCGCCCCCTCCGAAGAGGCGGGCAAACAACTCACGGAAGTGCCCGCGAATGACCTCAAAGCTCGCTAAGTAAAGACTACGGCTGTCGGTGTTGATCTTGCTCATCAGGCGAACGAGCGTCGTTTTCGCCTTGCTAAGGTCCGTGTACTGCTCAGAAAGCTGCTCGAAACGTGTTTCGAGGTCCTCCAGCTCTTCGAGCGACTCGAGATTCACCGATCCGACGGCGTTGACTTGCTGACGCAAAGCGTCCGCTTCGCGGCGGAGCGATTCCCGGTCGAGGGGCGCCTCGGCAAAAGACTCCGTTGCTTCCGAAGGATTCAAGGCGGCAATGGCGGCAAGATCGATGTCGTAGTCCTCACGCATTCGCTCGGTGAGTGTGCGGCGCTCAAGCTCGATCTGCTGGCGGCGTAATTCGACTTGGGCAAGATGGCTAAGGAGTTCTTCCAACTCCTTACGAAGCGTGCGAAGCGACGCGGCAGCCGTGCGTTGCTGGCCCCGGGCCGTGCGATCTTCCTCAGCAGCGGCCCGGCGGACAGCGTTCCATTCTTGGCGTTCTAATTGGCAAGTCGCAATGCGAGAGGTCGCTTGCAGTGTTTCAAGTTGGCTCGTCCGTCGATCCCGCTCTGCAACACGCCACGCTTCGTTAGCGACTTCGATAGCCATTCTGACCGAATCCGAATCGGTCGAAGCTTCCTTCTTGATGCCTGTCCCCGAACGAAGCGATTCGAGCACCCGCTGATGACGGGACCAAGCAGCAGCGATTTCATCTCGGCGTGTCGATTCGGCCGTTAAGGTTGTTTCGGCCTGGGCTAGTTTCGCTGAGAGCACCGCGACAGCCTCACAGCGTTGAGCCGCTTCTTTTGCGGAGGAATCCTGGCTCCCGCGGAGGGACTTCTCTTCGGCAACAAGGCCCGCCAGCTTCGCACGCAGCTTGATTAACGCCTCCGCTTGTTGCTGACAACTGGCGTGGGCGTGGCGATGCCGTTCTTCGAGAGCCGCAGCTTCTTTCGAGGCACTGCCAAGCCGAGTCCGACTGTTGGCGACCGCCGTCTGAAGTCGTGACTGTTCAGCCTCTAGCTCGGCGGCTTGTGCCTTGAGTCGCTTCACTTCGGAATCAACCGCTGCAGCTTGCCGCTTCAGATCCTCCGCTTCTTGTCGGCGTCGTTGGGCTTCACGACGGCGCGTGAGAACGCTATCAATATCCTCGCCAGGGCCGACGAAAATCGCTCCGTCGGCTCCGATCACCTCACCGGCATGAGTGACAAACGTCAGCCCTCGGCCCACCGACTGGGCGAGCCGCACAGCGGTTTCCATTGTATCGACAAACCAAGTTCTCCCCAGCAGGCGTTGCAACAGCGGCTCGAACTGTGGCTCCGACTCAACGAAATCATCGGCCCGGCCCATGACGCCCGGCTCGCCATTGAGATCAATCCGGTCGACCGCCGCCACGGATCCCGGCGCATCAAGTCGCTGAAAACCAGCGCGGGACGAAAGGGCGTTTTGCTTCCCTTTGAGTGCGGCTATCAGAGCGTCGCCCGAATCAACGACAATGTGGTTCGTCTTATCGCCCAAGGCGGCTTCGATCATGGTCGCCAAATCAACATCGACGTTCAGCAAGTCGGCAACCAAGCCAAAAACCGTCGGCGGAGTCGCCCCGACTTTCTCAGCGTGCTCGAGGAGGGCATGAATATCTTGGTTGAGCGATTCAAGACGCTGCTCTTCGGCAACCAGCGTATTCAGCCGTTGGGCCGTGGCCGTTCGCTTGCCTCGTATTTCCCCCGATTGGTGCCGCTGATCCGAAAGCGTTTGCCTTACGGTCGTCAAATCGGTTTGGGTGGCCAGAAGCTCTGCCTCCCGCACGGCGAGCAGCTCCGCATCACTCTTGTAGGCAACAATGGCTTTGCTCAAGGTTGCTTTAACCGTCGCTTCACTGGTGTGGGCCGCGGCGATCTGTTTTTCCGTCTCCGTAATCGCGCGTTCCGTTGAAGCGATTCGTTCGGTGAGGCGTTCCTGATTGGCTTTGCGTTGGCTCCGCTGGGAGGTGAGTTGTTCGTTGGCCGCTTGGGCGATGGCCAACCTCTCACGTAATTGGGTGACCGCGGTGACCGATTCGTCTGCTTTTTGCTTCGCTTGACGCAAGGCAAGAGCCAACTCGTTGTCCGCTTGTTCTGCCGTGCCAAGGGCATTGGTACCAGGGTCCGTTTGTTCGTCGCGGCGGGCAATGGCTTCCATACCGAGCGAAACGATCGACGCACGATGCCTTGCGGCTTCGGTTTCTAAATCACGAACGCGGCGTCCTTCGTACTCGATGACCGACGTATCGCGGGCCAATTGCTCACGTAAGGTGGCCAATTGAGCATCCGCTTCTTGAAGCCGATCGGCAGCAGTGATCGTTTCTTTCTCGGGAGACGCGGTTAGCTCTTCCAGTGCCTTGATTTGCTGGCGAGTGGTAGCCAAGCTAGTTTTGTAGGCCGTTTGTTGCTGATCGATCCGATGCCACTCGGTCGTTAGGGCCCGCCAATCGGCGAGGCCCAATTGGGTACGCACCTCCTGTAGGCGATTTTTTTGCTCACGGTATTTTTGTGCTTTGCCAGCTTGAGAGCGAACGCGTCGCAGTCGGCCTTCGACTTCGTCCACAATGTCGGACAAGCGAAGTAGATTCTGATCGACCCGGTCAAGTCGCTTGGCTGCTTCTCGTTTCTTGATACGGAATCGGCTGATGCCAGCCGCTTCTTCAAACAGACCCCGGCGCTCAAGCGGCGAGGCTTGCAGAGCGGCGTCAACGCGTCCCTGCTCAATGATGCTGTACGAATCGAGACCGACCCCCGTACCGGCAAGCAGTTCACGAAAATCCTTCAGGCGGCTTGTCCGCCCGTTGATGAGGTACTCTCCTTCGCCACTCCGGTAAATACGTCGCGTAAGCCGTAATTCCCCTTCGTCCACATCAAATTGCCGCTTTTTTTGATGGTCTCCCCTCTCTCCCTCAATTTCTAAATCAACAAAAGGGTTGTTGAACGTGAGCGTAACCTCCGCCGTGTTTTGGGGCCGACGCGAAGCGGAGCCGTTGAAGATAACATCGGTCATCTCCTTGCCGCGCAAGCTGCGAGGGCTTTGGGAACCGAGCACCCACTTCACCGCATCCACGACGTTCGACTTCCCCGAGCCATTCGGCCCGACAACGACCGTCATACCAAGCGGAAAATCAAGCCGCGTCTTATCCGCAAAACTCTTGAAGCCGGCGAGTTCCAGCGACTTGAGCATGGGGAAACGTAGGGAGTGGTTGAGGAAAGGAGAAAAAAGCTGGTGGCGATCCGATATCAGCAGTGGGATAGAAAACCATTCACTGACCGCCGTTAGCTATTTCTTTCTTGAAAACAGATCGGGCAACGGCGTGGCAACTTGGTAGGCATCGGTCTCGGGATCGTACCCACCATCCGCATCGGGTGCGCCTTCCTCGGAATCATTGGAAGCCAGTTCCGGATCGTCGCGATCGTATTCACGTCCGGCTCGGGGAATCGCATCCACACGGAACCGGCTTGCCAAGGCATCGTCGCTCTTCGCTTCTTGCAGTGCCTGAACTACGTCCGGGTAGGTTCCTCCCAGCTCAACAATTGCACGGATGACTTCTTCCACGCGGGTCGAAACGATCCGCTTGCGAGTGCTTTCTCCTGCGGTGAAGCGGCTGACCACGACTTCGTCGCCGGTGAGGCCATTGACAAGAATATCTTGTCCCGCATCGAGCACGAGCGGCAGCTTGAAGCGTTGGTCTTTTCCGAAAAGAACCAACTCAGGCCGACCGCTGCGCGTGGAGTGGATCATTGGCGGCCCCTTCACATCAAGCCGATGGAAACTGAACTGTCCGCCAAGGCGCTCTCCATGGATCAAAGGGTCGTTTTCGTTCATGGCCCACAAAGCGCGAAAAGCGCCGTAGCGAGTCTCAGCGCTAGAGCTACTAAGCAAATCACGGAGCGAATCGTAGGCGGTCACGTCGTCCATGGCGCTAAGCGCTGCCAGGGCATGGGCCCGGAACGCTGGTTCGTTGCGTGCGGCTTCGGCCAGGGCCTTCGCCCCTGCGGTTTCGTCCAAGTAAGCCAGTGCCTCGGCGGAGTAGAACCGCACCTCCGGATCGTCGGAAGCGATCCCCTTAAGCAAACGTTCCACCGCTTGTTCGCCACCGATTGCTTCTAGCCGGAGCGAGGCAGTCGAAGCCGTCAAGGGATCTAGCAATTGCTTCTCTAGCAAAACGAGGCGTTCTTGGCGTTCGGTCGAACTTTCGCGGATCGCTAGGTGGCGGATGACTCTCACATAGCGGGTGATGTTGTCTTTGTACCGTTCGTGAATCTCAAGCTCGATAAACTCGTCGGTCTTAGGCACGGCGACGCCCACCTGACGCCCCGCATCGTAACGATGGAACCGATCGTTGATCGCCTTGGAAATGGCTTGGCTCATTCGGACCGACTGATGCTCTTGGCTAAGAATCAGCCCAAGCGGACGTGACTTGAGGGCGGTGCAACCACCGAGGATCCGGCCACGCGTGGCGATCGCAACATCGCCATCTTTTTCGGCAGAGGGATCGACCAGCACGGCTCCCTCAGCCGTTGCCAGCACGTGACCCGAGCGGATTTGTTGTCCGAGCACAGCGAGTTCAGACAAGCGACTGGGCAAAACCCATCCGCCACGAAGGCTCGTTGTATGGCT
Organism: Planctomycetota bacterium; assembly: GCA_024278035.1. The sequence goes on from JAJRUA010000105.1 coordinate 6,194, forward strand.
ACGTGTGGGCGTCCGTACCTCGATATCAAGGTGGTCTCCCTTCCGAACGCCGGGGGGCAAGTAAGCACGCAAAAGTACCAACGAAGTGTCGGAGGAAGCGAGCACGCGATTCGGCTTATCCACACGGCGGCGGTTCATTTCATCCAACAGGGCGGCCCGCTGTGGCGTGAGCGGCGGATCTTCTCCCGTCCCTGCCAGGCCGGTAACCAACGCCACGGACTCGACCTTCACATAATTCAAGCCATAGGGATGGGCATAACGAGAGATGAGCGGCGTCCCCTGCTCTTCTTCCTCTTCCGAGGTAAGATCGTCGAGCGATTTTTCCGCCTTGTTATTACCAAGCAACGCCATCGCAGCGCATCCCGGCAGGATCGCTGGCAAAAACGCCAAGACGATCAACAGGAGAGTGCGATAAATCGATTCGGTAGGACAGCGCATCATGCTTCAACTCCGGCGACAGGCAACCCCTTTCATGGGGCCAACAACCCGCCAAGGTGACGGCATTACGAGACCGTCAGCGCAGCGAGCGACGCGGGAGGCTACTGATTCTAGGCAAAGCCAGCAAGACGGACCGGCGGGGAGAGTGCTAGCAGCTTTAGGCGAGCCATCGGCGTCCCTCCTTCGGCGGGTCTTCGACGCCGGAGATTTTTATGGCAGGTCCCTAAAAAGCACATAGCAGTTCACCTTTTCACGACCTTACCTACGGGGGATCGTGCCCGCCGGGGCTCCAAGGGTGGCAACGCAGCACACGGCCCGCGGTTTTCCACAAACCTACGAAGGGGCCATAACGGTTAACCGCCTGGAGAGCATACTCGCTACAAGTGGGATCGAAACGACAACGAGGGCCGAGCCAGGGGCTGATCGCCGTTTGATAGAAACGGACGACCGTAACGATCGCTAGCACCACCGGGCGGCGCAAGAGACCAATCATGGTACGTCTCGCTTTTCAGCCTTTTTACGGCATGTCCCCCGGCCATCGGACATTTCGGTCTTTCTCGACCGCTGGACGCCTCCCGAGGGTTTGGGGGATAGTTTCTTGTCCAACCGCTCCGCCAATCGGCGGAGCGAACTGTCGATCGCCGCGAATGTCGGCTCACCGCGCAAACGGGGCAAGCAGACATAGTCCATCGCCGGCAGGTCATGCTGCGCAAGTCGAAACGCTTCGCGCAACAACCGCTTCCAGCGGTTCCGACACACGGCATTGCCCACCTTACGAGAAACGGCAAGCCCCAGGCGTGGTCCCTTTTCCTTGTTCGGTAAGCCGTAAACAATCAGCCCCCCATCCGAAACGCTCGATCGTGCTGCAAAGACGGCATCAAACTCTGAGCCCTTGAGCAGACGTCGCTCCCGAGGAAAAGCAAGCTGGCGTTTGTTCGTTGGAGGTGTGGTTTGCATCCGTTGTTTCTATTTGAAAAAAAGTGGGAGCTTTCATCGGTTAGCTATTCTACTCAATTTCGGTCGCACCGCTGGGACGATTTTCGATAAGGGTTTCGTCGCTGGCAGCGCCACTTGGTAGACCCTCCGTTTCGTCGGTTTTCGTTTCCGTTTTCATACGAGGCAACCCTCCGACGAGTGGTTCGCCCCGTTCATTGTAGTCTCCCCCAATATGCGTTCGGATCCGCCAGCGTTTTCCTTGCCGCCGTGTCCAACGGGCACCAAGTCGAATCATAACGATCAGGCCGAGCAAGAGCAGAACAAACGCCAACAGCGCCATCACCAGCACGGCCCGCGTCGGAGGATCGAGCAGCGGAGAGTCGACTTCGGTCAGCATTGGTTTTTACCGCTAAGAATTTGCACTGAAAATGAACGGTTTTGGAAACCTCCGCGGGTCGCTACAATACGCAGCTTGCCCCTACGAAATCGGACGAACGACCTGCGTGATGGACTTTTTAATTAACCACCTTGGCTACCTCGGCATTATAGGCTTTCTTGCCTTGTGTGGCATTGGCGTACCCGTCCCTGAAGAAGCCGTGCTAGTGGTGGCGGGCGTACTGAGCTCCAACGGTACCCTTGATCCGATGATTGCCTTCGGGGCGTGTCTGATCGGGGCCATCTTGGGCGACTCGATCATGTACGGCATGGGGCGTTACTTCGGCCATGCTTGGCTAACGACGCACCCAAGATTTAGTCGCTTCATTGATGCCGACAAAGAAGGGAAGTTTGAGAGCGCCGTTCAACAACATGGTTTTAAGGTGTTGCTGTTAACACGATTTTTAGTTGGCGTACGCGGACCGGTCTACTACGCTGCCGGTGCGGCAAAGGTTCCTTTTCACCGATTTCTTCTGTGGGATGGCTTCAGTGCCACGCTTGTCGTGGGAATTGTTTTTGGCCTGGCTTACAAATTTGGTCACGGGATCGAAAAATTGATTCACGGCACTGAAGTCGCTTTGACCATCTTTGTGCTTGGTCTTGCTGCCGTGGGCATTTTCTTTTTGTATCGACATAACACCCAGCGTATGGCAGCGGCTCTCGAAGACATCGCTGAACACGATGCCGCTGAAGCGACGAAGGAGTCCGAGTAACTTAAAAACGACAACAGCCGTCGTCGGGAGAGGACCCGACGACGGCTGTCGTAACTTCTTTTTTCGTGACCAATTTTTGTCACGTTATCGTTTCACAATTCAGCAGCCACAGCTGGGTTCAACACAGCAAGAAACCTCAACGCCGCAGGCGGGCTCGCAGCAACGGTTCCGGTTGAACAGACCCTTCAGGCCGTCCAAAATCCGGCAGCGACGAGGAGCACAGCAAGGGTCGCAGCAAGCGTCGCCACAAGGGGCCGCTTCACAGGAAGGCTCAACACAGCAGCTGGGCTCAGGAGCACAGCAAGTCGGCTCGGCAACGCAGCAGCTTACTTCGCAACAAGCGGGCTCGCAGCAACGGTTCCGGTTGAACAGACCCTTCAGGCCGTCCAGAATCCGGCAACCACGAGGAGCACAGCAAGGGTCGCAGCAAGAAGGCTCAGCACAGCAGCTTGGCTCAGGAGCACAACAAGTTGGCTCAGCATCGCAGCAGGCAGGGCCATTGCCACAGAGGCGACCGAAGCCAAAAGCGCTGGCGTTCGAAGCGCTTCCAAGGACAACAACAACGCCCAAACAGAGCGTCGACAAAGCAATACGGGATTTCATCAGATAGTCTCCAAACAAAAACAAAAACGGGGAGGGTGTACACACAACTTCGCGTCCGCTTGACCGTCCGAGGCCCTCGCCGATGTTATTTTGCGGCTGGGGGTCACACGGGACCGACCGAGCACGGGACGCGCTGACTGGGTCGATTCACTCTTCGGTATCGACGACGCTACCCCGACACTTTTGCCAGCCAGTGTAAATCACCGATCTTTCCTGACCCGGCGAAGGGTCGTGCCGATTGTGGCGATCGTCGGGCGCAACATCCTTGAAATCGGACGATGGAAGAGAGCTAAGCGGGCTCCGCAACAGGCTCGAGAGGTGGCTCAACAGAGAATGCCTCCTCCTTTCGGCGACGTTTGGTTAGGTCGCTCAAGGAGCGCCACCATCGGTTGTTCCGTTTGAAAGCGTCGTCGATGGCATCAATCAAAAAATCCGGCTCCGTCACCGGCTTAAACAAACAAGCCTCGGCACCTTGCCGCATCGTTTCTAACACGGTTGTCTCATTCACCAGGCCGGTGAGCATAATGACTTGAATGCCAGAATCGTACGCTTTGATCTCCGAGAGAAGCTGGAGGCCCGATCGATTGGGCATATGGATATCGAGCAAGACAATACGAAATTGACCACAAACCATGGCGTCGAACGCTTCGTTGGGATCATGAACCGCTTGGGATTCGTAGCCCCCTGCCTCAAGTTGCTTGGCAACAAGACGGGTAATCAACGGGTCGTCGTCCACATGGAGGACCGCCTTACGGTTGGCAAACATCTCTAATTCCTTTTGCTTTACGGGGTGGCCTTTTCTTAGCCGTAGGCGGAAGCCAGCGGAGGCCCTATCTTTTTCGGGAAAACGAAATAAGCCACCAACTTCAAAGAACGTAATCTCCCAACGATAACGCTCCCCCCAGAAGGTGGAATAAAAAACTATGGGTCGCCATAGGTGGCAGATGGAGCGTATTTCCCGATGATGTGGTTGACCGCAGACGAGTGCTCTGTCGAGATACGACCAGACTAGCGAGAGCTAGAGTCGAAGTGAGACCCATCCGTAATTCCTCAACAGATAACCACCCGATGACCCTCGCTCAAATGCTTGAAGACCCGATGTTCCGCGTGCTGGTTGGCGACTTCGTTGCCGAACTGCCTAAAAGAATTTCGCGGTTACGCTCAGCGGCACGCGATGGCGATCTTGCCACCACACGCCAGTTATCCCATCAACTCAAAGGCGCTGGCGGTAGCTATGGGTTTGATAACATCACCTTGGCAGCCGCAACGGTTGAAAAGCTTTGCTTGGAAGACGCAGCTCCCAAAGTACTAAGCCGTTCAATTGAACAGCTAACACAAGAAATCGAAGCGGTCCGCTGCCGATGGGAAGCAAGCTGACGCGTTCTATTGAATCCTGCGCAAGGAAAGGGTCAGGCCGCCAACGGAAGGCCGGTTTTAGCCGATGGATCCCCAATCAAGGGGAAAGTGCTAGCGCAGACATCAATAATGATCGCTACGGCTTGGGCTCGAGGTAGCCCAGGTGGTGGGCCGCGTGGAGCAGGCTGACTTTGGTGAGGGTCTCTTCGTCCATCGAACCAAACAAGGGCGAGGGCAGAAAATCTCCGTCATGAGCCGCCAGA
>JAJRUA010000106.1 GCA_024278035.1 Planctomycetota bacterium
ACGAGTTTGCAACGATTTTTCTTGTTGCTATGGGTTGCTTTATCAGCGTCACAAGCTCTTGCCGTGGTTGGTTTTCACGAGACGCGCCCCAAGCCAACAACAAGCACCCCGGTTTTTTCGCCACAGAGCGGGCTCTCTTGTACGATCGGCGCAAAGTGGTTTGACCGATGGGGTTACTGCCCGGTCACTCTTGATTTCCGGGCGAAAGCCGCGAAGTCAAAAGACCGAAAGATTCGTCTGACGTTCTACGCTTCGCGATCCAATCAAGACCAAGCAGAGATTCAAGTTGAAAAACAACTGACACTCTCCGCAGGAGAGACGAGGGTCACCGACACGTTGCTTTTTTTATTCTTGCCACAAGAGTGGGAATATCTTTGGTGGGAGGTTGCCATCAATGGCAAAGTAGACCCCGCTCTATCGATCGACAAAGAAAATCGAGTTTGGAGAGGCCGTCAGAGAGGTGCACCGAACGACTTGAATGTCGTTTCCACGCCTATTCTTCCAACGGCTACCGAACGTTTTCCTGAGACAAGAGGCCCACTAACGATTCGCGAAAGAAGACGGTACCAAGCCCTAGCAGCGGCGAATAATTTTAGGACAGAGCTAAGAGGCGATTGGCTCACTTACTTGGATACCATGGATGCGCAGGGGAATTGGATATCTTACTCCAGCGCTGATGTAATGCGATTTCGTGCGGCGGAACTCGTGGAGCTTGCCAACAAGCAACCTCAAGAGTTTCTTGCCGTACGACATTGGGCGATGGCTGGCGGCTCGTTGTGGATCGTACACGTGGCCGATGGCACGAAGGGGCTCAAACGAATCGAAGAACTGCTGGGGGCCGACGGCTGGGATTTTGGCATCGCCGATGTCCGGGACAGTAAAGCGGCCGAAGGGGCTCCCGGTTGGCGTTACGAATCACTCGAAAAGAAGCGGGACGACTCGGAAGAGACACCGATCATCGAGAGACCCAATAAGACCGACAAAGATTTTCTAAGCAATTTTTGGGATGTGGTAGAATCGCCAGACGGAGTCGATTCACGTGGTTGGTACGCTATGCGGAGCTATGGGTTTGGGCGTGTCGTGGCGTTCCCTCGCTCAGCTTTTGATGCTCCGGCTCGCTTCAGCCCGCAAGAAAGAAAGGCAGCGGCGAGTCGGTGGAAGCGACGCAACTGGCCGAATCGCCATGGGCTAACCTCTGGCGGAACGAGCAACAGTTTCGGCAATCTGTTGATTCCAGGTGTCGGCATTGCGCCCGTCACGGAGTTTCAGTTTTTAATCACACTCTTTGTACTCGGTATTGGCCCGCTTAATTACTGGCTGTTGCGGCGGAGCCAGCGGTTGCATCTTTTGGTTCTAACGACGCCCCTGGCGGCGCTCGTGGTAACCGTCGGTCTGTTTGCTTACGCTCTGCTGAGCGACGGATTTGGCGTGAAAACCAGGGCGCGCAGTGTGACGTTGCTCAACCAAGCGTCGGGCGAAGCCGTCTCGTGGAGCCGCGTATCGCAGTACGCTACATCGACGCTCAAGAAGGGGTACACTTTCCCCGACGATGCGGCGGTCTATCCGATTCTTCCCGCTTGGGGCATGCTCGGGGGAGAGCGTACGACCGCCCGAGAAGTCCTTTGGCAGGAGGGTCAGCAGCAGCTCGTGCGAGGTTGGCTGCCAACCCGCACGGCAGTGCAACATTTGATTGTACGTAGCTGTGGAACGAGCAAAGAAATCCGCTTTTCTACCGACGGTCAAGAAGCCTCCAACCGCCTTGGTGCCGACATTGACTTGCTCCTTGTACGCAATGAGACGGGCGACTGGCTTGAAGCCGAGGAGATTGCCGAGGGAGCAGTTGTGCGGCTTGCTCCCATAGAGAAGACGGCTGCGGTGGTTAAAATACGATCCCTGGTGAGCGACCATCAGCCCGAGTTTCCGATCGGTGCAGGCGATGAGGTCGGAGAGACGCTCGACCGGTTTGGCGACCGAAGCTCACGTCGTCATCGACGGAATCAAATCGGCTCAGGCCAACTGGAAGAGAACCTCTTGAACAAGGCGATTGCGAGTCTCTCGGGTCTGGACGGGGGCGAAGCCCTGGCTCTTCCGCCGCGTAGCTACCTTGCAGTAACGTATCAAGCCGTGGAGACGCCGCTCGGCTTACGCATGCCTGAGGGAGAGCGGATCGAAGAGATCGGCAGTTTCCATTTGACTGTGGGGCGATGGTAAACATGAAGAATTCGCCTCCCTCCCAGCCTCTAGTTAAAACCCCCTCCCCCAAAAACGAGGGAGGGGGAGGGGTCGCGACTCACATGACACGCAGGCCGACGGACAAGACGGGCCCGCCGATTGAATTGCGCGGCGTTCATCGTTGGTTTGGGCCGACCCATGCGGTGGACGACGTGTCGTTCACGGTCGAAGCGGGTGAGGTGTTCGGCTACATCGGCCCCAACGGGGCCGGCAAAACCACCAGCATGAGAATCCTTGCGACGCTTGACGAACCGTCGCGCGGCGATGCTTTTGTGGACGGCTTTAGTGTGACTGAAGACCCGGACCGCGTGCGTGCTCGGCTTGGATTCATGCCCGACTATTTCGGCACTTACCAAAACATGAACGTGAAGGAGTACCTCGACTTCTTTGCCCGGGCCTACGGCTTACGAGGTCGTGAGCGCCAGCAGGCGATCGATTACGCAATGGATTTTACTGGTCTCGGGCCATTGGATCTCAAGCCAATCGACGGACTCTCGAAGGGAATGAAGCAGCGGCTTTGTTTGGGTCGGACGATGATCCATGATCCGTCGGTGATTGTTCTCGACGAACCGGCGGCAGGCCTCGACCCTCGGGCGCGGATCGAACTGCGAGAAATGATCTCTCGATTAGCGGAATTGGGTAAGGCAGTGCTCATTAGCTCACATATTCTTACGGAACTTGCCGAGGTGTGCGACCGCGTTGGCATCCTTGAGCAAGGTGCCTTGGTAGCGGTCGGAACGGTTGAAGAGATCAGCCGCCGAGTTGAGGAGCGGGTGAAAGTGCGCTTGCAAATCGCAGGCGACGTGGGGCCGGCGCTAAAATGGCTTGAGACCCATCACGAGATCGAATCGCTCCGAGCAATCGAGTCGGGTGCAACATTCGACTTCACTGCGGAACATGAGGCAAAGAGTGAAACAACACAGGAGCAACTTGCCAATTTGCTAGCCACGATGATAGGCGAAGGGTTTCGCGTCGCAGAGTTCGCTAGTCAGTCAAAAACGCTTGAAGATGTCTTCCTGCACGTTACCGAAGGAAGAGTGCAGTGAAGAAAGAAAATAACAACAATAACGAAACGAACGATCCGATGAGTGAGCCTTTGAGTGGGTCTGCGTGTGAGCCGGGGCGTCCCCGACCCCGGGGGCAGCAAAACACCATCGACCGTTGGCTCGAAGCGGCTGGCGACCGTCTCAACCCGATCCTCGTCAAAGAGACGCGGCAAGCCCTCAAAAGCCGCCAGTTTATCCTCTGGTTCGTGCTGCTTCTGATTGCTTGCTGGATTACGACAATCGGCGGCGTGGCGTTGATTGGGCCGAGCATTTATTACATGTCTTCGGGCAGTTTCTTGCTCTACGCCTACTTCTTTATTCTTGCCCTGCCATTGACGGTGGTGGTTCCGTTCTCGGCCTACCGATCGCTCTCGGCGGAGCAAGAAGAGAACACACGCGATTTGCTCGAAGTCTCGACACTCACACCGCAGCAGTTAATCAACGGCAAGCTCGGCAGTGCCGCTTTGCAGGGAGCGATCTATCTTTCGGCGCTCGCCCCCTGCCTAGCTTTCACTTATCTGTTGCGTGGCGTTGACGTGATGACCATCTCGCTTTTGCTTTCGTATGCGGTGCTAACATCGATTGGGTTGTCGTTGATCGGTTTGTTGCTGGCAACCTCAACCCAACATCGCCACGGTCAAGTGATGGTGTCCGTCCTGATGGCTGCCGGCCTGTTTGGGGCCCTATCCACTCTAATGACCGCCGCAACGGGCGTGATACAGCTTGACGCCAGTGAGCGGCAAGAAGAATGGTTCGGCTACTTGCACCTGTTGTTGCTGAGCTTCTATTTAACCACGTTAGGGATTGTTTATTGTGCCGCTTGTGGATTAAGTACGTTCGCCAGCGCAAATCGTTCGACACCGCTGCGGATCGCTCTGGTTGTTCAGCAGACCGTCTGCGTCGCCTGGATCGCCGGGGTTTGGGTTAAAGAAGAACTCGGTAACAACGATTTCCTCGTCGTGGCCTTTAGCGTGGCCATGGTTTACTGGATGGTTGCCGGGGCAGTGATGAGCGGCGAACAGCCGGTTCTTTCGCAGCGTATCCGTCGTTCGTTGCCACAATCTTTTTTGGGCCGCGTCTTTCTGAGTTGGTTCAGCCCCGGCCCCGGGTCGGGCTACGTGTTTGCGATTGCCAACTTGGGCCTCCTGGGCGGACTCGGTTGCTTGGCGATTCTGACAAGCAACAGCACTCGTGGATCAGCCGACATGACGGCGGTGAGCGCTATCGTTCTTTTGTGGTGCTATACCGTGGCCTACCTTGGCCTGGGTCGATTTGTGATCACTTTGCTTCGCAAGTTCGCACCGCTATCGCTCTTCGGATGTTTCCTTGTGCAATTATTGCTCGTATTGGGCGGATGCGGACTTCCTTTTCTTTTGCAGACGATCCATAGCCGTATGCGCCTGCTCAACATTAGCTTGGTCCAGGTGCCAAGCCCGGTTTGGTCGATCGGGCGTCTGATGCAGGGGGGGATGTCCGCCCCTCAGGAGCTGACCCTCATGGTCAGCGTGGTTGCGGTAGCCGTGGTTGCGCTGCTGCTCAATCTTGTACTTGCCGGCCACGAAGCGCGACGACTACGCCTTGCCAAGCCACAGCGACTCGTTGAAGACGACCGTCTCAATTCTCCTGCGATTGTGAGGCCAACGAACCCCTGGGGCGATACCCAAGAGCAGGTGTAGTGACGCCCTAGCGGACTTCCCGGCGAGACTTTACCGCCAAATTGCTCCGTTTCCGCGTGAAGCGTCGTACGCGCGGCTTGGTGGTGGGGGAGAGAGCTTAGGCGTCGTGGCAGCGGTTACGGAGTAGACCGAAGGAGAGCCTCCTTGGGAAGGAACCACGGTCACAGAACGGGGAGCCACGGGGCTGGGACCTTGCCCCCGGATGATTGTAGGAGCAGGTGAGTTTGCCAAATTCGCCACGGGGCTGGTGTCCATTGCCAATCGGGGACGGCCGGACTTTACCCAGCCGAGCCAATCTTCCTGCAATGCGTAAAGGTTGTCGTGGCCATAATGTTTTGCCACAGCACGACGCCAATTCTCATCGGACATTCCATCCGCCAAAAAATCCAAGAAGGCGGGCTTGCCACGGCGCTCAAAGAGAAACTGGGTTAAAGAGTGCCCCTGAGCGTAAAGCGGCAAAACTTCCGCCGGGTACTCCTTCATCGCAAACATTTGGCTGAAGGGGATTCCCTTGTTCGTTTTTAGGAACTGAATCAACAGGCGTTCTTGCTTGTTGATTTCGCTCGGATGCTCAACCGTCGTACAAGCGCCTTCATCGGCCCACCGGGGCAACGGCTGGCGGAAGTAACTGGCGAACACCGTGTGCGTTATTTCATGTGGCAAGACAGAATCGAGCACCCGTTCGCGGCTCCCTTGAATCTCCATCTCCCAGCCAAAGACCTCTCCCCGATCAAAGATGAACGTCGTCGCTCCCCCTGCGCCGAGTCCCGGCGAGACCTTTGCCACGATCGGGCACGGTTTGATCCAATTGGGCATTGCCTGACCGATCCACTCGATTGAAAGATCGGATCGAAGTTTTTCTGCCGTCTCGCCAATCTCGCGTGCTAAGGCGGGGGTTGGCGCCGTGACGACAAAGTTGGCCGTGCGGTAGCCGCCACGGGCCAACGCATCGGCGGTCGGGAAGAGAACTGCCATGGCCATCAAGGCCATGCCGAACAAACGGGGGCGAGCATCCATGCTCGTTTCCTCTGGGGAGACGGGGTCAAAATAAGATTAGCCACCCAGTTCAGCATCCTGCTGAGAGCTTGGCGGCCAGCGGGTTGGAGAACCTTACCACGACCGGAGCGAATTGACCCAGAGCGAATTTTTCCGCTCTGCTAGCTGCGAGGAGGGCGTGCCGCCCCCGGCTGTGGTTCTCGTCGGTTCTCGCCGAAAAACTAAGGAAGCGATATTCCTCAGAAAAACCCATTTTTAGCTGCGGCATGCCGCAGGAAGTGGTTCCCTACCGCAGGACAAACGGCTATCTTGCCAGCACGCACAAATAACCCATGTCGCCTATTCACCCAACCTTCTTTGTCGGCTTCCCTATCCCTGTCGAGTTCCCACCATGGCATTCTTTCGATCTTCTAAGAGCACAAAATCGAATCGTAACCTTGGCTCCGTTACTGCCGGCTCACGTCGCCCGCGGATTGAGCAGCTTGAAGACCGATGCCTACTTGCAGCGACCTCCATCGAAATTTTTGCCGCCGGTCAAAGTGGCCAAGAACAAATGGCCTTAGAAGTCAGCGGCGTTGAGGTCCAGCGTTGGACAAACATTGGCGGCAATTTTGATCTGCGAGAGTACGCGACCTACTCTTACACGGCTCCCGATGGAGTGACCGCGGACGACATCGTTGTTCGTTTGGTGGATAGTCCGGGGCAAGCGAACGATCTGCGTGTGGATGGCATCCGCGTGGCCGGAGTGAAGTACGAGTCCGAATCGCCTCAGACTTGGGCAACCGGCACCTGGGATAACAACCTCCAGGCGATTGCTCCACGATTCGCCCAGAGCGAAATTATTCATGCCAATGAAGGGGCTTTCGAGTACAGCGCCGTCGCCAGTTCCGTTGTTGAGATTCGTGCCGCAGGAAACACGAACACAGAGACGATGCGGCTTTGGGTCAAAGACCAATTGGTCATGACTTGGAACAACATCGGGGGCAACTACGATCTCAACGATTTCTGGACCTACACGTACGTCCATCCGACCAAAGCCTCTGCCAGTGATATTCGTGTCGAGTTCTCCAACGATGGCACCGCTGCCGGAGGAGAGGACCGCAACCTCAAGGTCGATGCGATCACCATCGACGGTCGTCGCTCCGAGACTGAATCTTCTACGACCTTTAGCACGGGAACTTGGCAAAACGGAACGATTGATCCGTCGTTCCCCGAGAGTGAATCGCTTCAAGGCAACGGATACTTCCAGTATTCCGACCTGCCTGAAGGGGGCTCGCAGGTGATTCTCTACGCCGCAGGCAGAACGGGCGAAGAAACCGTCGACCTTCGCGTCGGTGGCCGCGTTGTTGCGGAGTTCGAGTCGGTCGGTGGTGATTACTTGGCTCGTGAGTTTGTCCCCTATGGCTTCGCCCTACCGGGATCGATGCAGATTGATGAGATCGAGGTCGGTTTTTCCAACGACGCAACCAGTGCCGCCGGAGACCGTAACGCACGGGTGGATGCCGTGATGCTGGATGGCGTTCGGTACGAAGCCGAGGCGGCTACCACCTATTCGACCGGCACATGG
>JAJRUA010000107.1 GCA_024278035.1 Planctomycetota bacterium
CGATCCTGCTTGGGCTGCTGCTTTCCAGGCCGACGTGCCGAGTTGGCTAAACAATGTCCACACTCAAAATCTGCAAAATCAAGTCGGCAACTTGACGGCAACCGCAGCCTTTCCTTATGCCTACGAACGTTCGGGGGCCTACGTCGATCTCGGCTACGCCGCAAGTTTTCTTATCCCTAACGGTTCTGACATGGGGAAAATCGGAAACCAGTTTGCGGCACCGGTGGGGAATCCTGTCAGCCGCATCGCCGGTGGCTTTGGCCCCCTGGTGGGGCAGGGACTCCCCCAGCTTGATTTCTTTGAGGCGGTCCCTCCTTCGCGGCTTAGTTGGCTTGAAGTCTCCTCCGTCCCCCTGCGGGCCGCTCCTCTTTATCCGACGTATGACACTTGGAGTTGGCACTACGAAAACAACGGTCTCGATGAAGATGGCGACGGCTTGATCGACGAAGGGACCGATAGCTTTGAGAGTCCGGGGAAGTACGAAGTGGATGGCGACGGCGATTTCGTCTTCGACACACTCACGCAGTACGGGCCCGACGATCCGGGCGAACGAGAGACGCGGCCCCCGTACGACGCACCGCTTCGTGGCTTGGAAGCGACCTTGCGCGTCTACGAACGCGATAGCCTGCAAATTCGGGAAGTCAAAGTTCGTGAATCGTTTGTTCCCGAATGAGAGGGGGCTGAAATCGCTCGCTGCTTTTTATGCATACGATTCGTTTACGATCCGCTTGGCGTTCTTCGGGAGAGACGCACACTCGGCGGTTCAATCGACCGACGGGTCTCGACCCGGACAAAACCGTTTGGATTGCGGTTGACGACGCATCGGCGGTTGAATCCGCGACGCTCAATGGCAAACCGATCGCGTTGGGGGGCCTAGAAACCCGCTGTGATGTTACTCTTCTCTTGAAGCCATCGAATGTGTTGGTGCTTGCGATTGCTGCGGAGGTAGCTCCCCGTCTGCTAACAACTGTGCAGATTGAGATCGAAACCTCCGGCGAACCGGAAGCGTAAGCGCCCAGAGTAAAAGTACCAATCCCGATTCCCTCCGGGCGCTTACGCTTCCGGCTCGCCTGCCCACTGCCTACTTCCTACTATTCACTGTGATTCATCGTTTACGCTCGCAGTGGTTCTTGGTGGCACTGGTCTCGCTTTTGGTGGGGGGCGTTTGGGGAAGCGATCGGCTCTTGCCGTTGGCGGAGCAGATTCCCCGCAGCGCACTCGTTGCGGCGATTATGCTGTTGATGTCGGCACCCCTCGATTTGTCGCGTGCTTTGGCGGGCATAGGGGCATTGCGAGCCGCTACGATTGGTGTCCTTCTCAACGCTGGAGTGGCAGCGCCGCTTGCCTGGCTCGTAGGGCGTCCCCTCTCCGAACCCTTTGCCATTGGCTTAGTCGTCGCGGCAATGGCCCCCTGTACCCTTGCCGCTGCCGCCGTGTGGACCCGCCGCGGGGGAGGCAACGAAGCGGTTGCGCTTTTGATAACCGTCGTGACAAATCTTGGCTGCTTTTTGGTCTTGCCTGCCTGGGCCGCTCTGCTGCTGGAGGCAGGGCAGGGGGGGGACGACGGTGAAGGGCCCGGTATCGATGCGGCGGCCATGTCGCTCCGCTTGCTAAGGATTGTCGTGATTCCAATCCTTGCCGGTCAAGCCATTCGCAAGCTGCCCGCGGCGCGCCATTGGTGCGATGCCCACCGTATCGGCATGAGCGTTGCTGCTCAGATCGGTTTGCTTTCGATCGTGTTTGTTGGTGCGGTACGGTGTGGCGTTCTGCTCAATGGCTCGGTCGATATCGGCTGGCAAGACATGGGTGGTCTCTTGCTCGCCGTCGTGATTGTTCACGGCACACTGTTCGCAGCAGGCTGGTGGATAGCACGCAAGAGCGGCTGCTCACGAGCCGACGCCCTTCCGGCGGCCCTAGGCGGAAGCCAAAAGACGCTTGCCGTCGGCCTCGACGTGGCGATCACTTTTTCGCAAATCACGGGCCTTGGCTTAGTGATTGTGCCGATGGTGGTTTACCACGCAGCGCAATTGATCCTCGACGCGGTGCTGGCCGCAAGGTTAGGGCCGAAAGGGCGCTAGTTGAGAGTTGCTAGGCGCTAGTTCTCGGATGGCAACATCGCAACTAGCGCCTAGCAACTCCCAACTAGCGACTCCCATCAAATCGTTGTCGATGAGAAACCGCCATCGACCACAATGTTTTGCCCTGTCACGAACGACGAAGCCCCCGAGGCAAGCCAAACGATCGCTCCGGCCAGTTCTTCGGCTTGGCCAAAGCGGCGCATCGGTGTGTGCTGAATAATTTGGTTGCCCCGATCGGTGTAGGTGCCGTCGTCGTTCATCAGCAATTTGCGATTTTGCTCAGCAGGAAAGAAACCGGGGCTGAGGGCGTTGACTCGCACCCCCTTCTCGGCCCACTCACGGGCAAGGAACTGCGTGAAGTTCAGCACGGCCCCTTTGGCGGCGGAGTAGGCGATGACGCGCGACAGGGGCGTCATGCCGGAGAGCGAAGCGATGTTGATAATGCTGCCCGATCCTGTCTTGACCATTTCTCGACCAAAAACTTGGCAAGGGAGCAGGGCTCCCCCAACGAGGTTGAGATCAAAGACCTGGGTCCATGCTTCGCGCGACAGATTGCAAAAATCATCTCCCGGCTTGAGCGTGGCGTCCGGATGGTTGCCGCCAGCAGCATTGATAAGAATCGAGGGAGCTTCCCAAAGGTCGGCAATCGCATCAGCGGCTTGGGTGAGCGACGCCGTGTCGGTCGCATCCGCTGGAAAGAACGCGGCTTTGCCGCCCGCTGCTTGAATGGCGTTCACCCGTTCGCCACCACGCTCCGTGCTACGCCCTAACACCGCCACCTGAGCCCCCGCCGCTGCCAGGGCACTCGCCATCGCGCCGCCCAGCACGCCGGTAGCCCCTACTACAACTGCCGTTTGACCATCGAGACGAAATATATCTTTATTTGAATTAGCCACAGCACCTTCCCTTTTTTTGATTTCTTGGCGGTTTGCTTTATTCAGCGCTGCACGCGGGCTTAGCGTTGTACACGGGCAGAGCCACCGAAGGCGAGGGCCTCGACCTCGGCAAGCGTTGCCAACGAGACATCCCCAGCGAACGTCGTCAGGAGCCCTCCGTGAGCCCATCCGAGACGCAAGGCCTCTTCGGGTGAGCGACCGTCGAGCAAGCCGAAAATGAGCCCTGAAGCAAAACCATCGCCCCCGCCGATGCGGTCGAGAACGTCCAACTCCATGGTTGGGCTAACGAACCGCTCTCCTTCGAGCCAAAGCACGGCCCCCCAATCATGGCGATTCGTCGTTTTCACTTCCCGAAGCGTGGTCGCCACGCCCCGAATGTTGGGATAAGCCGCTTTGACTTGTTCGATCATAGAGAAGAAGGCATCCGTATTGAGCTTTGATTTCGTTTCGACATCTTGGCCTTCGAGCCCCAACCCTTTTTGCAAATCTTCCTCATTGCCGATCAAGATATCGACGTTCGCTGCGATTGCTCGCATCATTTCCAGGCCTTTTGCCTCGCCGCCATCGAGCGTGTTCCAAAGTTTTGCGCGATAGTTAAGATCAAAAGAAGTGATCGCGCCACTTGCCCGAGCCGCTTGCATTCCTTCAATAATCAAATCGGCTGTTTGGTCGCCAATCGCGGCAAAGATACCGCCCGAGTGGAACCAACGGACGCCGCGATCAAAGATTGTCTTCCAATCAAAATCGCCCGGCTTGAGCAGTGCGCCCGCTTCATTAGCCCGATTGTAAAAAACAACCGGCGCACGAACGCCATGTCCGCGGTCGCTATAAACGGTGGCTATGTTGGGACCACGGACGCCATCGTGCGTAAACTGTTTGTAGAAGGGACGAACACCGCGGTCGCGGACTTGGGCTTGGACCAATTCACCAATGCCATTATCAACCATCGCTGTGGCAATGCCCGTCGTTTGGCCGAAGCAACTGGCAAGGTTCGCCGCGACGTTGTACTCGCCGCCCGAGACGTGGACCTCTAAGTTCCTCGCTCGTCGAAAAGGAGTTTGCCCCGGATCAAGGCGATGGACCACAGCGCCAAGCGAGAGGAAATCAAGTTCACACGCATCATCACGGATTGAGAGAGAGGGCATAGCAGGCAGGGGAGGTCAACTCAAAAGAAGGGCAGGGGGGCATAAAGCTCTTGTCTACGTTATACAATCCCATACGGAAGCGTTCGAGGCACCCCAAGAATAGCTTCCTGGACTCCAAGAAACGAACAGCACAAAAAACGATGACCAATACGAACGGAAGCAACAACACCCTCATGGCAATCGATGGCGGCCCCCTGGGTTTGTCCGACCAGCAGTTGGATGATTGGGTTTCGCAAGTAGCCGAAGAGTGGGTTCTCAGGCCGGGAGTTAAACATTTGCTACTTTTGCCGCCAGACCATACGCGTCTCTACTCGTTTGCAGGACGAATCACGGCGAAGCTCTGGCGATTGCTTCACGAACGAGTGGCGATCGATATCCTGCCAGCTCTTGGCACCCATGTGCCGATGACCGAAGAGCAGTTGCGGTTGATGTTCGGCAACGAGATCCCGCTCGATCGATTCATCGCCCACGATTGGCGTAACGATCTTGAGCCGCTCGGTACGCTGCCTGAGGAGTTTATTGCCGAGTTGTCAGGCGAGCGGATACGGTCCTCGATCGAAGTCGCCGTGAACCGGCGGATTGTCAGCGGGGAGTACGATCTTGTCCTGTCGATTGGGCAAGTCGTGCCGCATGAGGTGATCGGTTTTGCTAACCATACGAAAAACATTTGTATCGGCTGTGGCGGCGGAGAGATGTTGCACCAATCGCACTTTCTTGGCGCGGTGTGTGGTATTGAAAAAGTGCTCGGCCAAATCGATACACCCGTCCGGCGGCTTGTTGATGAAGGGTTTTATAAGTTCGTGCAGCCGAAGGCGGATGTACGGTTCTTGTTGACGGTGGTAGAAGACCAACCGGAGGGACCGCAACTTCGCGCCTTCACGGCAGGCACCGATAGTGAATGCTTTCGCTGGGCGGCCCGACTCTCGGGCGAACGGAACATTCAGCAGGTAGATCGGCCGATGGAGCGGTGTGTCGTCTATCTTGATCCGCACGAGTTTGCCTCGACTTGGCTCGGCAACAAAGCGATCTACCGAACGCGCAAGGCCATGGCGGATGGTGGCGAGCTTATCATCCTTGCCCCAGCGGTCGAAACGTTTGGTGAAGACCCTGAGATCGATCGACTGATCCGTAAGCATGGCTACAACGGGACCGACGCCACGCTGGCCGAACTCAAGTCCGACCCCGATCTGGCTAACAGTCTTTCGGCAGCCGCTCACTTGATCCACGGTTCGACTGAAGGGCGATTCGACGCCATCTACTGCACGGATAGCAAGAAAGGTCTCACCGCGGAGGAGATCATCGGCGTCGGATACCGGCATCAAGAGTACGCCGAAGCCGTCGCCCAGTACGCGCCCAACGGTATCGATGCGCTCAAGGAGGGCTGGCAAGAAGCTGCGGACGGCAAACCGTTTTACTTCATCCGCAACCCGGCACTCGGCCTATGGGCATGCGCCGCGATTTAGCCCCCAGGTTATTTAGCCCCGGGTCAGTGACCCGGGGCTAAAAAATCAGGGTTAAAGGCGTTCCACCGCTGCCGGTTTACCCGTTTCCGCCGATTCGTACACGGCACGGATCACGGCAAGTGCCTTCCACGCTTCGTCCGCATCGACGAGCGAAGGCCGGTCCTCTTCGATCGCGGTAAGAAAGTCTTCGATGTTGCGCGTATGGTTCGAGTAGTCGATCGCCATCGGGTCGGCGGCCCCACCAGCTCCCGCCGAGCCACAAAATTGTTCCAGCAAAACCGCATCACTTGGTAGCGAATCGCGGAACTGGAACGTCACGAGCTCCTTCTCATGAATCTCAATCGTGCCATCGCGTCCTCCTAGGTGGAACCGCATGGCCGTCCCTGGCCACATGGCCGTCGATGCAAGAATCACGCCGAGCGCTCCGCTCTCAAAACGAACCGTTGCGACTGCGGCGTCTTCCACTTCGATCGAATCAGGATCATGGCCCCGTTGGGCCGTGTAGCCGAACACCTCGGTCGCTTGCCCCGCGCCCGTCGCTTCCGCAAGCCAAAGCATGGAATCGACGGCATGGATCGATTGGTTGATGAGCGCCCCACCGCCGTCGAGGGCCAACGTCCCTTGCCATCGTGAAGGGCCGTAGTAGTCTTCATCTCGCCACCAGGGGACATAGGCCGATGCAACACCAAGCGGCCCCAATCGCCCCGCTTTAGCCGCCTCATGAGCCGACTGAACCACAGGGCTAAATCGCTGCGGGAAAATGCCGCCCAACC
>JAJRUA010000108.1 GCA_024278035.1 Planctomycetota bacterium
AGCGATAGACCATTGGGCTTTTGCATGTTGCTGGCGACTTTGGCCAGGAATCGATTCGGCGCGAGTCCGATGGAACATCGCAAGTAGATGCCGACCCGATCGGCAATCGCTTCTTTGACTTGCTTGGCAATTAGAACCGCCTGCCCAGTTTCTCGGTGTTGGGGTGAAAGTTGGCAGGCCATCTCGTCGATCGAGCATACTCGTTCGACGGGAAGCACGGTCTCGACGGCGGCAATGATCTGCTTGTGAATGCGGATGTAATTCTCGTGTTGTCCTTCGACGAGCCTCAACTGCGGGCAACGGCGGCGAGCTTCGCCAACGTTGGTGCCGGTCTTGATGCCGTACTCGCGAGCTTCGTAGCTTACCGCGATGCAACAGGTCCGATCGGTCATCGAGGGAACCACGGCGACCGGTTTTCCTCGCAGCGCAGGCTGAAGCTGCTGCTCTGCCGAAGCAAAGTAGGCGTTCATGTCCAAGAATAGCCAATCGAGGTACGGCATACAGTTGTACACCATACCGTCGATTTGCCAAATTGGTCAAGCTGAATCTGGACTTTTGCTTTTCCGTATCTCAAGGTCGATTGTGTCGGAAGTTTCGTTAGCAATTGCCAGTGCTCCGTAGATTCGCGAGTCTTCGAGCGTATCGGCGACGAACTTGGTTTGAGCGAAGTCGTGGTCTTTGCTGTGCTCGCCTGGGACGGCGACGGTGTAGGCGCCGGCGGTGGTAGCGGCTTGGCAGCCGATTTGAGTGTCTTCGAGGACCAAGGTTTGTGTTGGCGGAAAGCCTAGTTTTTGGGCGGCGAGTTGATAGACGTCGGGAGCCGGTTTGCCGTGGGTGATGTCTTCGGAGGTGAAGACGTATTTGAATCGCGGTTCGAGTTGGAATTGGCCCAAGACTCGGGTTACGAATTTCCGGCCACTGCTGGTTGCGATTGCCTTGGGGAGGTTGGCGGCTTCAAGAGCGTCGAGCAGCGCGAGTAGTCCAGGGAGGGGCGAGAGGCGGTCGGGCAAGAGCTTGAACATGACTTCGGCTTGTTCGTTGGCGAGCTGTTCGACGGTGAGGTCGAGTTGGTGCCAGTCGATCATGATTTGAAGCGCAATGTCCGACTTGCGGCCCATCATTTGGTCGAGGAGATCTTGAGTGAGCTGCTTGCCGCGACTTTCGAGCGTTTGGCGACCGACTTCTTGGTAGAGATCTTCGGTGTTAAACATCAGACCATCCAGGTCGAAGATGACGGCGCGAAGCGGGGATTCGGGAACGGGGAAATTGCTCATGGGTGCGTATCTGCGGGGGTGGGAGGGGTCGCGTAGATTGTGTACGAGTTGTTGTGGTAAACCTTGGGGAGCAGCAAGGGCGGGTAGTCGCGGGCGATAAGGTAGTCGGTTTGATATTTTTTTGCTAGTTGTTTGATCCGCGGAGCCCCTTGTTCGGCAAGCAGGACGAAGTTGCGCTGGCCGTCGTCGGAGTTGGTTCGTTGGAAGACGTCGAAGTAGCGATTACGCCAGGCGACAAGCGTGGCGGCGTCTTGGGGGACGTCTTTCCAGGTGACGAGACCGCTACGATGGGCGTACCACTCGAACGATTGGCTGCTGCGTGGGACGATAAAGAGTGCGTCGGTGGGAGTGTTTTCGCGTGCCCATTGGCAGGCTTGTTGCCAGTCGAGGTGGCTGCGAATTCGGCGATCGGCTGGCGGAGTGAGGGTTTGGTGTTTTTGTCCACTCCAGGGGAAAAGAAACCAGCAGGGATAAGCGATTGTGGCAAGTAGAAGCCAGGCGGCCATTTTGGGGCGGCGGTTTAGTAACACGCTCACCAACCAGAAAACGGCCAGAGCGGCGGCTACCGGGACGGCGATGTCGGCGAGTCGGAACCAGTAGTATTTTAGCAACTTGGCGGCAATCGCCGGGTGATTCCAAGCAGCAAGTTCCCAAGTCAATCCGAAAACGCTGAACGCAATGCTGCCCCAGGCGAACCTTTGCAAGCGATTCAGGGCCACCGAACCTTCTGATTGGCTCGCACGGGAGAAAAGCCAAAGCAGGGCGAAACCGGCGAATAGCAGGCCGAAGCGAGTACTTTTTTTGGTTAGCTCTTTGGTCGGTAACGCCAGAGGGGCCAGGTGGTGGGGAAGTCGCTCGAAGACGTAGATTTGATTTGCCTCGGCAGCGGTTTCGGCAGAGACGCCTTGGGTGAGATGCAACGCAGGGACCACGCCGGGCAGGGCAAGGACGCCGCCGAGGAGGAGAGCTGGCAACATGGCTCGCAGGGTCGGGCGACTTTGGCGAGCTTCGGTGAGCCAAACGATACCTGCAGCGATCGTAGCCCAACCGCCTACAAGTACGTGGAATGCGCTTGCCAAACCGAGCCAAAGCCATGTGGCTCGCCATCGGTTGGCGGCAAGCTCGGAGAGCCCCCAGAAGACAAAGGCGTAGGCAAAGCACTTTCCTTCGACTCCGCCGAAGACCCACTCGCCAGCGAAATTGGTTTTTGGGATTAGAGTGGCGAGTAACATCGCAGTGAGGACGGCGAAGAATGGTCGGGGGATGATTCGGCTACTGAGGCGTTGCCATGCGATGGCGAGTAGTAGCCATGTGGCGGTGCGACCGATCCAGGCGACCGTGGGGAGCGAGAACCACTTGGCGAGCCAGCCGACCGTCCAATAGAAAGTTTGGTGTGCGTCAGCCGATTCAAGGAAAGGGTCGCCGGCACACCAGTCGGGTTGCCAGTAGTGTTTGGCTTTGGTGAGGTAGTAGGTTTCGTTAACATCGGGAGCCGGGACGCCGCTGACGACAAAGAAGACAGCAAAGACGAGGGCGATTTCTAGGCAGCGCGATGTTAGCCAGTGTGGCTCAGCGAGCGACTTATCGGATTCGTCTTGTCTGGCTGATTCGTTGGCGGATGGCATTTAAGTAAGCGTAAACAACGGCAGGGCGGTTCACCAGGGTGAATCGCAATATGCTATAAGTCGGGGTTCCGGGATCTATCGTTTCCGTGAGATTTATGTTGTGGTATAATCCAGGGTATGGATATTCCCCGACAGGCTCCACTATCTGCCGAGCAACTCGCCGCAGTGCGAGAGGGGGGAGGGTATGCTCATTTAGTGGACCCGAACACTCATCAAGTCTATTTTCTCACGGAGCCGATCGCTCCAACGATCGACGACGATTACGTTCGGGCGAAACTTGATGAAGCTCAGACCTCGATCGATCTAGGAGAAGTCTCTGAGTGGAATGTTGAGGAGATCAAAGCTGAAGTTCGACAGCGGTTAAGCAAAAAAAGTCCGGAGCAAGAGTAAATCTATGTCCCGAGTCGTTCGCTCTTCGGATGCCGGTCGTGATTTGGCCGAGATTGCTTGTTACATCTCGAATGACGATACGGAGGCGGCTTTGCGGTGGTTAGACAGCGTGGATCGTTTGCTTCGACTGATCGCAAAGAATCCTGAAATGGGGGAGTCGGTCAACCATCTAAAACGCGGATTGCGACGTTATACTCACGGAAGCTATGTGTTGTTCTACAAGCCGCAGGACAATGGCATCCTTCTTTTTCGAGTATTGCATGGTGCTCGGCCAATAGAAGAATTGTTCTAATACCAAAGCGTTAAGTGCCTTTATGTTGCGACTTCTTTTTGGACTCCTCTTGTGTTCGCTACTCGTGTTGCCCGGCTGTGGAAAAAAAGAGCCGGTGAAACCTGCGGCTGTTTCGACGACGCCTTCGCCAAAGGCAGCGGTTAAGTTGACAATTTTGGTGGTGGGCGATGCAGAGCTTGCTGCCGGGATTCGACTATTGCGTGGCGAATGGGCGGAGCGGAGTGGCGGGGAGCTGGAAGTTCGGGAGTCGGAGACCGAAGATTTTCTTGGAGGTGAGCCGTTTTCGGCAGATGTGGTTGTCTGCGCTTCGCGATATTTGGGAACGCTGGTCGAGCGGAAGTTGCTCAGGCCGGTGCGCAACTCGGTGCTGGAAGACGAAAAGCTAGATTTGCAGGATATTTTTCCGGTGTTGCGAAATCGAATGATGCGATTCGGAGGCGAGACTTTTGGGATTTCGCTGGGCGAACCGCCGTTGATGTTGGCTTGGGAGGGAGAGCTGCCGGCAAAGATGGCACCGGGGAGTCCAATCACTTGGAAGCAATTCGACCAATTCCCTGTGCGTCGATCGACGGAACCGCGGCTTGAGTTTCCGCGCGCGACGGCATTGATTGTTCGGGCAGTTGCCTATTCCAATTTGCGAAGAGTCTCGGCAGTGCTTTTTGATCCTCAAACGATGAAGCCGCAGCTTGCGGAGCCGCCGTTTGTGCGTGCTCTCGAAGAACTGGTAGCACTTGAGAACGCAGAAGCTCCCGACGGCGAAGCGACAACGGTCAAGTTGTCGTGGCCCACTGCGACCGTTGGTTCCGAGTCAGGGGAAACGGAGAGGACGCGAAGTTTTACGGGCCTCGCTTCTGCCGACAAGGTGTATGACCGCAGCTTTGGTACCTGGAGTTCGGATAACGGAGCGGGCGAATCGCCGACGTTTTTAGGATTTTCGGGACGGATTGTGAGTGTTTCGAAGTCTTCTCGGAATGCAGTGTCTGCCTTCAAGCTGCTGCGGTGGCTGGCCAGCGGCGAGACGGCAGTACAGATTAGCCAGCGTAGTGGTGCAACGATTTGGTTCCGAAGGTCGCAAGTTGCCCAATCGTCAAACTGGCTTCGCGGACGGAATGTTACGGAGGAGACCGCCGATACCGTGACCAAGCTGCTCACCCACGACCAGGTTTATGTTTTGCCCCGAGTGCCGGGGATTGATGAGTATCTTCGGTCGCTCGATAAGTTGCTTGAGAAGCGGGGTTTGAGTGGTATTTCGGAAGAAGGTGCTGTCGAGCAGGCGTTGGGCGAGGCAGTTAGTCGGTGGCAGACGATTACGGAGAGTTACGGAAGAGAGCACCAGCGGGAGGCGTATGCGAAGCACCTTGGTTTTGGGAAGTCGGTGGAGTAGCTAGCTGGGGCACCGGCTTCTGCAGGTGGGTTGTCAAAAGGGGGGCGTCGGGGTAGCTTCATGGATTCGGAATTGCTCGTCCTGGCTGCGGAATGGCTGGGTTTCTCGGGATTTCTCATACTACATTCCTACCTGACTTTTTTCATTACCGCATCATGATCCGAACAGCTCAGGATGATCAGCGAATTGTGATTACCGGCATTGGGCTTACGTCGCCCAATGGCGACA
>JAJRUA010000109.1 GCA_024278035.1 Planctomycetota bacterium
CATGGCCAATACCGACGCCGTCACGCCGAAATCACCTATCCCCAACGATGCCGATCCGATCGAAACTGCCGAATGGCTCGAATCGCTTGACTACGTCCTCCAAAGCAAAGGGCCCGAACGGGTTCAGCAACTGCTCGCTGCCCTAGAAGAAACGGCCCTCAGAAACGGCGTCGAGCTGCCTTTCACGGCAACCACTCCGTACGTCAACACCATCCCTCGAGATAAACAGCCGCCCTATCCCGGCAACCGTGAACTCGAACGCCGCATCAAAAGCTTCGTGCGTTGGAATGCCATGGCCATGGTCACCCGCGCCAACCGCGACCCGGCGGCCCCCGGCGGACATATCTCGACCTTCGCCTCTTCGGCAACCCTCTACGAGGTCGCGCTCAACCACTTCATCCGTGGCCGGGGCGAATCGGGTTATGGCGGCGACCAAGTCTACTTCCAAGGCCATGCCGCGCCAGGCATGTACTCGCGAGCTTTCCTCGAAGGACGCCTCAGCGAAGAAAACTTGGTCAACTTCCGTCGCGAACTTAGCGAGGGCGGTGGACTCTCTTCCTACCCCCACCCTTGGCTCATGCCCGACTTTTGGGAATTCCCCACGGTCTCGATGGGTCTCGGCCCTATCATGGCCATCTATCAAGCTCGCTTCAACGAATACCTCAACGATCGTGGACTGCTCGACACCTCGAAAAAACGTGTCTGGGCATTCCTCGGCGATGGCGAATGCGACGAACCCGAAACCCTCGGTGCCATCACCCTTGCCTCGCGAGAAAAACTGAACAACCTCACTTTTGTCATCAATTGCAACCTCCAACGACTCGACGGACCTGTCCGTGGCAACGGCAAAATCATCCAGGAACTCGAAGGCGCCTTCCGCGGTGCTGGCTGGAATGTCATCAAAGTCGTCTGGGGCGATGATTGGGATCCCCTTCTTGAACGGGACGAACAAGGTTTGCTTGCCCGTCGCATGATGGAGGTTGTCGACGGCCAATACCAAAAGTACGTTGTCTCCGACGGAAAGTTCATTCGCAACGACTTCTTCGGCAAGTATCCCGAGTTGCTCGAACTGGTGAGCAACTATTCCGACGAAAAGCTCAACCGCATGAGACGCGGCGGCCACGACCCCGAGAAAGTCTACGCCGCCTTCAAAGCCGCAACCGAATGTACCGATCGCCCTACCGTCGTTATCGCCAAAACAATTAAAGGCTACGGCATCGGCGAAGGTGGCGAAGGGCGGAACGTCACTCACAACCAGAAAAAACTCAACGAAGCCGAACTCAGCGAATTTCGTACCCGTTTTGGCATTCCCATCTCTGACGAAAAAGTGGCCGGTGCTCCTTTCTACCGACCCCCTGAAGACAGTCCCGAGATGACCTATCTGCGAGAACGTCGCGAAGCTCTTGGCGGCCCCGTCCCATGCCGCAACTCGGCGCCGGTCAACATGAAAGTCCCCCGTCTGGCCGACTACCAAAAATCGATGGCCAAACTTGTCAGCAAAGGCCCCGGCAAAGAAATGTCGACCACCATGGGCTTTGTCCGACTGCTCAGCGACTTGCTCCGTGATAAGCAAATTGGCAAACACCTCGTGCCTATCTGCCCCGACGAGTCTCGCACTTTTGGCATGGAAGGCCTCTTCCGACAAATCGGTATCTACGCCCACGCCGGCCAGCTTTACGAGCCCGTCGATTCCGATCTCGTCGCCTACTATAAAGAAGCCCAAGATGGCCAACTGCTCGAAGAAGGGATCACCGAAGCAGGGGCCATGTCGTCGTTCATCGCCGCAGGCACCAGCTACGCCTCGCATGGCATCAACATGATTCCGATGTTCATCTACTACTCGATGTTCGGCTTCCAGCGCATCGGCGATCTTATTTGGGCGGCGGCCGATGTCCGTGCCAAAGGTTTTATGCTCGGCGGCACTGCCGGTCGGACCACACTCAATGGCGAAGGGCTTCAACATCAAGATGGCCATAGCCTCATCAACGCCATGGCCTTTCCCACCGTCCGAGCCTACGACCCGGCCTATGCCTACGAAACGGCGGTTATCGTTTTCGATGGCCTCCGTCGGATGTACGAAGATAACGAAACCGCGATCTACTACATCACGCTCGAAAACGAAAACTACCTCATGCCCGAAATGCCCGCCGGTTGCGAAGAAGGCATCATCCGGGGTATCTATCAAGTTGCCAGTACCGAAGCCGCCGGCCCGCGAGTTCAGCTCTTTGGCAGCGGACCTATTCTTCGCGAAACGCTTAAAGCTTCGGAGAAACTTGCCGAAGACTTCGGCATCGCCTCCGATGTCTGGAGCGTCACCAGCTACAACCAGCTCCGCCGTGATGCTCAAGAATGCCAACGCTGGAATATGCTCAACCCAGATAAAGCGCCCCGCCAATCTTATCTCGAAGAGCAACTCAAAGATGCCGAAGGCCCCGTCATTGCGGCCACCGACTACATGCGAGTTCTCTCCGATCAGCTTGGCCCTTGGGTCTCCGGCGGGATTTTCTCGCTCGGAACCGACGGCATGGGCCGCAGCGAATCGCGTGAAGCCCTACGCCGCCACTTTGAAGTCGACGCCGAGTGCATCACCCTTGCCGCGTTAAGCCAATTAAGCAAACGCGATCAATTCGACACCAAGAAACTTACCAAAGCCATTAAGCAACTCGGCATCGACCCTGACAAAAAATCGGCCCTCTACGCTTAAACCTACCTGAACAACCTCCACTAGCGATGTCCGTTGTCGCTAAAAACAATCGACGAATAACCACCTAAAAACAACACCACTCAAAATATCATGACCACACAAATTACACTCCCCCATTTGGGTGAAAGTATCGACTCGGGCGACGTTCTCTCGATCTTTGTCAGCGAAGGCGATACCATCCAAGCCGACCAAGACATTATCGAAATCGAAACCGACAAAGCGACTATGCCCGTCCCAAGTTCCGCGGCCGGCAAAGTCCTCAAAATCTTAGTCTCCGAGGGCGACACAGTCGCCGTTGGAGCAGCCCTGCTAGAGATAGCCCCGGCGGAACCTGCCGCAGCGGCCCAGGAGCCCGCCGCAAAGTCTCCACCCCCGCCCGAGCCCGCTCAAGCCCCACCCCCTGTCTCGGCACCCCCCGCTCCTACGCCCGCCCCCGTAGCTCAAGTCGAAGCCACACCTCCCGCCGCTCCCGCGCCAGCCAAACCTGCTTCCCTTCCCGCCACCGACCTTCCAGGCGACGGCCACTCGTCGGCTGCTGCTGGTCCTGCTGTCCGCCGCTTGGCACGCGAATTAGGTGTAGAAATTCGTCGCGTCCGCCCCAGTGCGGGCAGCGGCCGAGTGACCGAAGACGATGTCCTCGCACATGTCCGAAACACCAACGAGCAAACCGCTTCAGCCACTCAACAAGGCGTCACCCCGCCCGGCTTAGCCGACTCCGATGGCCAAGGTGCCACTCGCCGCGAAAAACTCTCGCGACTCCGCCAAACCATCGCTCGCAACATGCTCGCGGCCTATTCAACCATCCCTCAGCTCACCAACTTCGACGACGTCGACACCACCGAGTTAGAGCGAATACGCCAAGAGAGCAAAGCGGACTACGCCGCCAGGCGGGGTGACGCCTTGTTGAGTGGTTGAATAGGACGCGAGCATGTTACGGGCGATGGTTTGGCGAAGTCGCGAGAGTTTTTCGCGGCGAGTGGCACCTTGGCCATCGGAGTCGGCTAAGCCAGGCGGGGTGA
>JAJRUA010000110.1 GCA_024278035.1 Planctomycetota bacterium
CCGTCTTCGGACCCCTGTTGTTTCTCGTGCTGAACGGCTATCTCCTTGCCACGAGAGGACAAACGATTGGGAAGTACTTTTCTAAAACAAGAATGGTTGATCTGGAAGGAAACATTCCGAGCTTCTGGAAGATGTTTGCTTTACGCTATCTGGCTATCGGATTGGTAGGCCATGTGCCGACCCTTGGTCCCTTTATCGGGCAGGGGATACTCTACGTAGATTCACTCTGGCTATTTGGCAACAAAGAACGTCGTTGCCTTCACGACTACCTAGCTGGTACACAGGTTGTCAAAATCCGAGAGCTCGACGTGCCGCTTATCCGATGACACCGAGAGGGGGGGATGTCTCGTTATTGTGACGAATACGCGAGGCAACCAATGCGACTCTAGGAGAAAGGCATCCGCTGCAAAAACCTCCGGTCCTCCGCCTAAGGAGGGACGCCGACGGCTCGCCGTCTATTTTCTGGTAACGCGAAAACTATTGCCGGGGGGGGCTGTCCCCGCTGTTGGGTTGTCAAGCTTTATTTTCGGCCACCCTCAAGACGCACCCCAACGTGCGGCTAACCGAATTGTTGGAACGGCGTTGGGGGTGCGCTAAGAATCTCAAAAGAAAAAGCTTGGGGCCATGAGGCCACTAACCGGAAATCAGCCGCCATGCGACCACCGCCACGCCCAGTGGCACAAGGTACCAAGCGAACAGCGCCAGTCGGCCCCGTTTGACCCAACGGATTAGCAGCCATAGCGCCACCAAGCCGACAGCAAACGCAATGGCGAACCCGATCGCCAGAAGGCCGAGCGACGTGCCGGTCGAACCCTTTTCGAGAATGTCCAGCGTCTCTAAGAAGCCCGCACCGAGGATGGCGGGAATGGCTAAGAGGAACGCGAAGGTCGAGGCTTGTTCGCGGTCGAGACCGACACCCAAGCCCGCGGCAATGGTCGAACCACTGCGGGAGACCCCCGGCAGAATCGCCAACGCCTGGGCGGCTCCGATCGCCAGGACCTGTCGCCATGAGAGGCGGGCGTAGGTCCGTTCGCCGATAGGCCGTCGCATGGCCCACACGAGAATCGCTGCTGTGACGAAGAACATGAGCCCCGAGAGGAGCACGTTGTTCAGCACCACGTCGCTCATCGAGTCGGAGAGCCTCTTTTTGATGCCAACGCCTACAATGGCTGCGGGGATTGTCCCGATGATTAGTAAGAGCAGCACCCGGCGGTCGGCCCCCAGCAGGCGAGCAATCTCCTGGCGGTAATAGACAAACACACTGGCCAGCGTGCCCAGATGCAGAGCGATGCTCACCTCAATAAGGTCCTTGGTCGGCTCCTTGCCCAGGGCTTCAAGCAGAGCGTTGGCCACGACCAAATGGCCCGACGAGCTGACAGGGAGGAACTCAGTAAGCCCCTGAATGACGGCAAGCAAGAGGATTTCGAGGAAAGACATGTGGGGAATGCGGAGTGCAGAATGCGGAAGGGGGAATGTCCCAAGAGTATGACCCAATCAATGGCAATTCGGAACACGGGCTTCCCCTAGTTGCTAGACTGGCGAAGTCGTTTCATTCCGCATTCCCCCTTCCGCATTCCGCATTCCGTATTCCGTTGTTTGTTTACCAAGAGGGACTGCTATTGCCCAAGGCACAGCTTTGGGTCGATGTGCGGCGTCGGCAGGCGCGGTCGTTTGTGTCGCACGCCCATGCGGACCACATGGGGCGGCATGCGTTGGCCCTTTGTACGCCCGAGACGGGGCGGCTGTACCAAAAGCGACTGAGTGAGTGGTCGAATGGACCGGCTTCGGGGAAAGAGGCCGCCGCAGGACGACACCCCGTGTTGGAGATGCCCCTGGGCCAGCCGATGGAGTTCGGCGCGTTACGGCTAACGGCGGTTGGGGCGGGGCACTGCCTGGGGTCGGCGATGCTGCTCGCCGAGGACGGAGACGAGTCGCTTCTCTACACGGGCGACTTCAAGCTGGGCGAGTCGCTCACCGCTGCCCCTGCGGATCCGCGCGGGGCGGATGTGCTCATTATGGAATCGACCTTCGGGCGTCCCGACTACAGCCTGCCGCCCCGCACCGAAGTGATCGAGCAGTTGCTCGAAGTGGTCCACACAGCGTTTGCTGAGGGGCGCACGCCGGTGATCCACGCCTACGCCTTCGGCAAGAGCCAAGAAGTGACCAAGATTCTCACCACCCATGGCGTGCCGGTCCTTCAGCATCGCGATATTTGGACTCTGAGCCAAGTGTATGAAGAGTGTGGCATGCCACTGGCGACGGGCAGGGCGGATGTCGCGCAGTACGAAGGGGCCCCGCTGGCAGGCCATGCTGTGGTGACCCTGCCGAAAAGGATGAAGCGATACCGCCTAGCGGGTTTGGGGCCCGTCACGTCGATCGCGCTGACGGGTTGGGCTGCCGGGCCGAACGCACCGTATCGGCTGAATGTCGATCACGCCCTGCCGCTCTCCGACCATGCTGACTACGACGAGTTATTGGAGATCGTCCGCCGCGTCGAGCCGCGTAAGGTTTACTGCACGCACGGCCCACGGGAGTTTGTGAGCTGTGTGCGGGAAATTGGCTTCGATGCCGAACCGCTTGAGCCCGAGGCGCAGGGGCGGTTGTTTTGAGTTAGCCCCGGGTATTTAGCCCCGGGTCACTGACCTGGGGCTAACAGAGTCACTGCCCGGGGCTAAAAAACTGCTAGCAGTGCCAGCTTGTCTGGTGGGGCAAACTAGAAACGAATCGGGCGGTGACGATTGTGCCGCCACGGAGTGGTTAGGTCGTGCTGATGGGGGGTGGTTTTGCTGGCTATGGGTGACGGGTGAGGTCGAACCCAAGACAGATGGGACTGCCTTAAGGATGAGGCCCCTTTGCCGATAAGCCGATCACTGAAACGGGCCGCATGGAAGTAGGGAAAAAAAGAGACGTTGTTCTACGCCTTGCTTTGGCTGCTGGTGGTGTGGCACTGACGCTAGTGTTTGCCGCTGCGACGATCGGCTGCTGGTTTAGTGCCCACTCTAAAATCTATCGGGAAGTTTCCAGCGGTCGAGAAAGCCTGGAGTGCCAAGCGGTTCTGGGGCGTGCGGTTAAGCAATCGGAAGCATCTCGAACCACCGCCCCCTTTGTCGATTTCCGCACGCCTGAAACTTTGGCCGTGAAGAACGTCGCCTCACGAGTCGCTACAAAACGGGAAGAGATAACCCCTGCTCATTACTACATTCCAGCAGAAGAGGTCCTGGCGGGTCCTTCGCTCAGCGCCCCCTCTTCAGTTGCCCCCCAAACGGCAGTGGCACCCCAAGCGGAGTGGCAGGCAGTGCCTCTTTTAATTTCGGCTCCGACTGAAAGGGCCCCGAAGGAAGAGATGTTAGAAAAGGAACGGGTCGTTGTTGCACCGGAAGTGTTCCTTCCCAAGACGCCCCCTTTCAAGAAGCCTTCGCTCAAAACGACTTTGCCTACGCGCCTATCTTTTAATTCATCGGCTTTTAATTCATCGGGAAGTGTCCAGCGGCCGGGCGAGATCGAAGTACCGGAAGGTTTGGAGACGTGCAGTAAAAGCCTATCCCCCAACCTATCGGACGATGATCTTCGTGGGTACACCGCCTCGCTCAACGCGATCAACCGACGATTGCAGCCGGAGGTGCAGAAGGGCTTTGCCTTGGGGAAATCAGGGGCCATTTATGCGGCTCGGGCGCAATTCGTCAGAGTGCTAAGGAAAATTGCCTTGGCCAAGGACGCCGAGTCGGGAACGAGACGTTGCACAACCGCCCTGGCTGATGGCTTGCGGGCCCTTGATGAAGCGGATGATTTTGTTCCGCGTGGCGATGCGCTTGAGGCAGAGCTTGATACGCTAGAAATTGCGGCTTCGCACGGCACGCCGATCGTTCGTGAGGCGGGTTACGAAGAGGCCACGCCGCACGAAGCGATCGCGCTCTATTCTCGCTATGCGGCGGAGAAGATTGGCGAAGCGGTTGCCGGTGAACAGGCCGGATCGATGGCCTGCTATGGGTTGGGCAAAGCGTACGCTCGGCTTGAAGTGCAAGGAGAGGACCCGACGGCGGGTCGCAAGAGTGCGGTCCTGCATCGGGCGGCGATTGAGGCCCACGAAGGGAATTATATGGCGGCGAATGAACTGGGGGTTTGGCTAGCACGAATCGGGCGCTACGATCAGGCAAGCCGCGTTTTGCGTCAGGCGACGGCCCATGGAGCGCCCATTTCGACCGTTTACGAGAATCTTGCCAAGGTAGAAGAGAAACGGGGCAAGCAAAAAATGGCCCTTGCTGCTCGCCAGCAGAGCCAGCAAATCGCCCGTGCGGAAATTGCCCAGGGGGCGCTGTCCCAGCGACGGGGGATTGAGTGGGTCGATGCAGGAGCGTTCCGCCAGCCAGGGGTGCCAGCCCCCTCGATGCCGACAGCACCGATGCCCGCGGCACCCATAGCCACAACGGCAATGCCGGCAGCCGCACCACAGCGCGTTGCCAGCCGCCCATATCCACAACAACGAGCACCGCAGCCACCACAAAGAGTAGAACCGCCAAGAGTGAAGCCGAGCGGTTGGCAAAAGCTGAAGCAAGCGGCCGGTTGGAGCGTACCGCAACCGAGCCAGGCATCGACTTCCGTCGATGCCTGGCGCCCCCACCCGAACGCGCCTCGTCAGATAGCACGACAACCGGCCGTCGTTCGATAGCCTGTTTTTGATACCAACCCTGCGTCCCTTACGCCCCAACTGAACATGCGACGCCTTCCATTGATTAGCTACCTTGTTGTTCTAGCCATAGTGGCTATTGGCTTGCCGGTGAAGGCCGAGTCGCCTGAAATCTTTGCGGCTCCAGGAGGACTCGGCAACGGTAACATCAGCAATTGCGGCGGTGCAGGATGTCGCTCTTGCA
>JAJRUA010000111.1 GCA_024278035.1 Planctomycetota bacterium
CCAAGCCCAATTTCTCGGCCCCCGGCCCAAAAGCTCCAACACCCGTGTCGTTCCAACAATTGCCCTCGATTTTTTTGAGAAGACGCCCCCCAACCTCTCGTAGGCGAGCCGTCGGCGTCAGCCGCCGGAGCGAAGAACGAAGGGTTTTTATTTCCACGATCGCCCACTCTCCCGGCCCAAGAAAAAGTTTTGGGAGAATCGGCCACTCCAAGAAATCTGCCTTTACGCCGCAAGATTCGTTCCGAGGGTTGCAGAAAAAGAGCGTCGATCTCATCCTGACGGCCAACAATGAGTCCTGACCCCATCTTACCCTGACCCCATTTTACCCCCGTAGATGTAATGTTCAACGGAAAGGAGATCGCCGAAGCCGTCGTAGATGGCCTTACGAGTTAGCCTAAGCCATCAACGGCTTTCGCCCAGCAGCACGCCGGGCATCGGCAACCTGACCATAGTGAATTAGCCAGTGGTTGGCGAGCATCTGGAAACATTGACGATACGTTCCGAAATAGGCTTCGTAGTCGGGCGGACAACTTTTGCTGAGCGTGTCGAGATCGGCTTCGCTCATCGAATCAAGCAATGCTACGCTGGCTTGATGCACCTCTTTGCATTTGGCCAGCACCTCATCAAACGGCGGATACTTTTCGGCATCGCCGGTCGGTTCGGTTCCAAAGTCGAAAATTTCCTTCCACTCGGCCAGCGGATTGGGTTCTCCAAGCATAATCTCTTGCGTGAGCCCACCGATGCTGTGGGCAAGGTGCCCCAGCACCCATAGCGGATGGTTGCCTCCGTTGGGCGTCGGAAAGGTGAGCGGCTCATCTCGCATGTCCTCAATCAGAGGAAGAGCCATGCCCATGTTCGCTTCTAGGGCCGCTTTCAGTAGATCTTTCGATTGCATTGCAAACTCTTGCTGTGGGTAAAAAAGGGGAGGGAATGTTCGTGACTTGCTGTGAGAACGGCTCACTTTACAGCCCCCTACTGACACCCTACTGTCAGTAGGGTGTCGAGATTCTAAAAATCCAATGGAAAAGCTTTCGAGAGAGCTTGCTGGTATGCGTCGCGCTGATCGTTTGTTCCGAATCGTTGAATATCTCAAAGCACGCCGCCAGGTGGTCACCGCAGACACGCTGGCCAGCGAGCTAGAGGTGAGCGTGCGTACCATTTATCGCGATATCGCCGACTTGAGCACGTCTGGCGTACCGATTATTGGCGAAGCGGGGGTGGGTTATTTGCTGGATCGAGATTATCTTGTCCGGCCGCTCATGTTCGACGTCGAAGAACTGGATGCTTTGGCGCTTGGCGCACGGATGGTTGAAAGCTGGGGCGACCGAGCCATTGCCAAGGCTGCTCGGCAAGCGATCGATAAAATTGCCGTCGTACTTCCCGAAACCTTACGGAATGAAATACGAACGGCGGCAATTTTCTCTTTGCCAAGCCGCGGAAAACGCACGCTTGCCATCGACTTCACTTCGCTGCGCCGAGCTGTCCGCACGAAGCATCGAGTGGCATTTCAGTACACAACGGAAGAAGGCGTGGAATCGCAACGCTGCGTACGCCCTCTTTGCTTAGCGTTTTTTGCGCCTATCTGGCTCCTTACTGCCTGGTGCGAAACACGCCAAGATTTTCGCAATTTTCGACTGGATCGAATGCAGACGATGCAAGTTAAAGACGAGCCATTTCGGGATGAAAAAGGAAAAAGACTGCGGGATTTTCAGTCCTGTCTGTAGCAGGCAAGCCGCGAGCGTCAGCCGCTGGAGATTGCGGAACCCTACGTCGATAAATCCCTCGGAGCAAGGCATCCGTTGTAAAAACCTCCGGTCGCTTACGCTCGCGGCTCGCCGATCCCTTTCGATCCTGTCAAGTTTTTATCTCGGCTCTGCCTGCCTCGTAGACTTGCTCGGCAATTGCTTCCGCCTCATCGTCTACCGCCACATCGATGAACCGACATTCGCTCAAGCTGCGGAACCAAGTCCCTTGGCTCTTGGAGAACTGGCGTGTGCGGGCTTGGATGCGTTCGATGGTTCTTGGCAGGTCGTACTCGCCGGCGAGGTACTCGGCCACTTCACGGTAGCCGACCGCTTGGCTGGCGGTTCGGCCCAAGGAGTTGGCCAGCGAGCGGACTTCTTCAATAAGGCCGTCGGCGATCATGGCCCGGGCGCGCTGTTCGATGCGAGCGTGACGGTCTTCGCGCTCACGGCGGAGGACGAAGACCCGGCACGACGCGGCGGGCAGGGCGTCTTCGAACTGAAGCTGACGGTGGCTGATCGGCTCGCCGGTGGCGCGGAAGACTTCAATCGCGCGGACGATGCGGCGAGAGTCGTTCGGGTGGATCGCTGAAGCGGCCAGCGGATCGAGCAGGGCAAGTCGGTCGTGGAGTGCCGTGGAGCCAACCTCTTCTAGCTCCGCCTCCACCTCACGGCGAAGCTCCCAGTTGGCCCCTGGGCCCTCGAACAGACCTCGCAACAAGCACTTTAGATACAGCGGCGTGCCACCGACGAACAACGGCGTTCGGCCCCGGGAGAGGATATCGGCAATCGCCCGTTCCGCCTCTTTGAGGTACTCAGCCACGCTGAACTCGTCGCTTGGGTCGCGAAGATCGATCAGATGGTGCGGCACGAGGGCCTGCTCGGCGGCGGAGGGCTTGGCCGTGCCGATGTCCATGCGGCGGTAGAGGGCCATCGAGTCGAGCGACAGAATCTCCGCATTCAGCTTCGGGGCCAGGGCAAGAGCGACCCCCGTTTTTCCCGAGGCAGTCGCTCCTGTGAGGCACCAGCAGGTTAGGGGGTCGAAGATAGGCATGGGGGGGCGTCGTAAGTGGCAAAAGCAAGCCGCCGCGATTGCTACCTAGAACAGGGCGGTTTAAGCTGGTGGGTTCGAGCGGCATTGTCGCCCGTCGTCCCCCCAACTGGAAGTGGCTTACCCGCTATGAGTGAACCGATTCGCCCCCTCGACGCTCTTGAAGAGACGATTCGCCAGCGCGCGGCCTCCTTGGGCGAAGGGACCGATAAGCCGTCCTACACCGCCCGTTTGCTGGCTCAAGGAGCGGCCAAAATCGGCTCAAAAGTAACCGAAGAGGCCGCCGAGCTGGTCGAAGCAGCCACCGAGCCGGGTGACGAAGGCCGACAGCACTTTATCTACGAAGCGGGCGACCTGCTGTACCACACTCTGGTATTGCTCCGCTGGCGCGGCGTGGAGCTGGCCGAGGTGGAAGTAGAACTAGCGAAAAGGTTCGGCACCTCCGGCATTGAAGAGAAAGAAAGCAGAAACAAAGGCGACTAATGTGCATCCCCCTCCGCCATTTTTGAGGGAGGGGCCAGGGGAGGGGGCGGAATTATGCACAGGGTTCCCAACCCCCCTCCCCTAACCCCTCCCCCGAAAACGGGGGAGGGGGATTGTTTACCGATACTCTCCGCTTTGAATATTGTTCCCACTAGAAAAATGACTGAACCACTTCGTATTGGTGTTCCTAGTAAGGGCCGACTGGCAGAACTGGCGAGCGACTTGCTTAAGGACGCAGGCCTCAAGTACCGACGCGCGAACCGTGATCTGTTTGCCCGAGTAAAACCGGCCTCTGGCTTGGAGGGCGACATCGACATCACGTTCCTGCGGACGGATGACATTCCTGTGCTCTGTGCCGAAGGGGCGATTGACCTGGGCATCACGGGCAGCGACCTCGTCGAAGAGGCGGGCGTGCATGTGGCGACAGCCTGCCTGCCGGCGGTGACGACGCGTCTGGGGCTTAACATGGGGGGCTGTCGGCTAGCCGTTTGTGTTCCCGAGTCGAGCCCCGTGGTGAGCCCCAAGGACCTGGCCGGCGACCGCATCGCGACGAGCTTCCCGAACGTTACGCTCGCCTACCTCAACAGCCACGGCGTGACCGCCCACACGGTCGAGCTAAGCGGATCGGTCGAAGTGATGATCGCGCTGAATGTTGCCGAGGCGATTGTTGATCTCGTCGAAACGGGTAGCACACTCGCCGCCAACAAGCTCCGCATTCTCGACACGATCGGCCACTACGAAACGGTGCTGATCCAAAACCCCAAGACGCAGCACGCGCCGCTCGTCGATCAGATCGTCCGCCGTATTGAGGGCGTCATCATCGCCCGTAGTTATTCCCTATTAGAGTACAACATCCCCGAGGCCAAACTGCCCGAAGCGGAAAAAATCACCCCGGGCTTTAGTTCACCCACGGTCAACAAGCTCGAACAGTCGGGTTGGTACAGCGTCCGGGCGATGGTCCAGCGGGGCGACGTAATCGGCATAATGGAACAGCTAGAAACGCTCGGTGCCGCCGCGATTTTGGAGACGGCGATCAAGAACTGCCGTTTGTAGTGGAGAGTTGCTAGGCGCTAGTTGGTTCGTAGGCGAGCCGCGAGCGTCTATTTCTTAGAAACACGGTACCGGATGAAGACCAGCTAAAACGCCATCACTTCGCGCCATGCGATGGCAACCCCTTCTGGGTCACTCGTTAAGCCAACGATGCTAAACAGTAGGAGTGCCGCACCTATTGCAAGCAATAGCGAGGCACGTGAGTTCGCCCGGGTAGGGGTCGTTCGAAGCGGTCGGCTGATGGCTCGGCTTAGCCGCCGCCAGCCGGCGAGGTCTTGTTCCCCACCACTTGAGACGAGGCTCACCGAACGCATCCATGTTGTTTGGTCTAAGTGAAGCTGTACGCCGAGCGACGGGAGTGTCAGGTTATCGCCTGCCCAACGTGCCGAGGGGCAAAGTTGGCGAACCGCTTCGGAGAGAACGGGCCGTAGCTCCTCGGTGGTCGTGTTGTAGATCACCAGTCGGGGGCGACAAAGCATGACCGCCAACGTCACCCAGAGCCAATAGAACGCCAACAGGAAGAGCCAAATCATGTTCCCCAATTCAACCGTGGCGGCTTCGGGCCGAAACAGGGCGATCGGCCCCACGAGGGCCATCCCCGTAAGGGCGGCCCCCAGGGTCGCCAAATCATTGGCTCCCGACACCATCAGCGGATGACGTCGCCAATTCACGAGCCCAATCATCACCAAGTAAGCCGCCAGCGGCACAACAGCGATAGCAAAACGAAGCGGTTCCATAGAACCAATCGTAACGAAATCCGTAGGGAGAGGCGAGCCGACGAAAGGGAGAATGCGGAATCACGGAGGTTTTCTGTCGTCCTGGTCTTATTCCGCATTGGTAGACGCTACCAAAGGCATCCGCTTCACGTCATGCTAAAGGCACCTGCGCAAGGAAAGCGTCAGGCCGACCAACGGAAGGCCGATTTTAGCCGATGGATCCCCAACCATGGGGAAAGTTGCTGGCGCAGACATCAATAAAGGCCCCGGTTGGTTGGTGTTTACAAGGAAAATCGAATGCGGAACCTCATTAAGATCGTTTTCATCGCGGCCCTGATCGGGGGTGGCGTTTATTGGTTCCGATTCGCACCGGTGCCGGTCACGGAGCACTTGGTCCAGCGCGGCCCCCTGGTGGCGGAGGTGATGGGCACCGGCACGCTCGAAGCGCGCGTGCAGGCGACCATCAGTCCGAAAATATCGAATCGTATCGAGCAAATCCTGGCCGATCAGGGGGATCACGTCTCAGCAGGAGAGGTCCTGGTCCGGCTGGATGACGACG
Source organism: Planctomycetota bacterium (assembly GCA_024278035.1). The sequence continues at coordinate 5,602 of JAJRUA010000111.1, forward strand.
AACTCCTCCAGCAGGTGGCCATTGCCCAAGCGAGCTTAGAAGCGGAAGTGGCGGCGCTTGAGCGGATCAAGACAGACAAACAACGGGCCGTAGCCGTCTTCGATCAGGCACAAAGTAGTTACACTCGCACACGATCGCTTGTTGATAGCAACGCCGTTAGCCAAGACGACTTTGATAAAGCAACCGAATCGCTGGCCGTGGCAACGGCGGGTGTCTCTCATTCCGAAGCGGCCATTGCCGAAAACCAAAAAAAAGTGGTCGCCGCTGAGCGAACGCTAGAGTACCAACGAGCCCGGCTAACGGACGCAGAAATTTTAGCGCCGTTCGATGGCCTCGTCATCCAACGCAACCGAGAGCTGGGCGATATCGTTGTGCCAGGAAGTTCCATTCTAACGCTCATCTCTCTCGATGAACTATGGATCAGCGCATGGATCGATGAAACCGAAATGGCAAAACTTGCCGAGGGGCAATCGGCCCGCGTCGTTTTTCGCTCTGAGCCCGAAAAGTCTTATCCGGGCACCGTGGTAAGACTTGGTAAAGAGGCAGATCGTGAGACACGCGAGTTTATTGTCGATGTCCGTGTACTTGAACTGGCAACCAACTGGGCCGTCGGGCAACGGGCCGAGGTTTTTATTGAAGCGTCCAACAAGGACAATGTGATTCGGTTGCCTGCCGGTAATGTTGTAACTCGCGAGTCCGACAAAGGTGTGTTTGTTCTTGAAGAAGGCCATGCCCGTTGGCGTCCGATCACAACGGGACTGCAAAGTCGTGATTCGATTGAAGTCACAAGCGGCCTCCAGGCCGACGAAGTGGTTATTTCACCGGCAAGCAACCGGGCAATACTCAGTAACGGGCGCAAGGTGACGGTCTCACAGGAGTCGGGCCCATGAATCTCGCCACGAAGGACATCCAGCAAAGCCTCGGTCGCTTTGCGCTCACCACGGTGGGCGTGGGGATGTTGCTCATGGTTGTCATGGGCATGGGGGGCATCTATCGGGGCATCCTCGAAGACGCCACGCTCCTGATCAATCGGATCGGTGCCGACTTGTGGGTAGTCCAGCGCGATACGCGCGGCCCCTTTGCCGAGATTTCGCGCGTACCACCTAACTTGGTACATCGGATCCTGTCCGTGCCAGGAGTCGAGGCTTCTCGTGAGTTTGTTTTTCATACCGTCCAGCGTGAACGAAAAGGCAAACCCTTCCGCATGGCGGTGCTCGGCTTGAGTTGGCCAACCGACAAAGGAGAATGGGTTCCGCTCACGGTCGGTCGTCCCTTGGGACAAAATCATTTTGAGATGATCGCCGATGATTCCCTCGGCTTCGCACTTGGCGAAAAAATAAAGCTGGGCAAAGAGACGTACACGGTCGTCGGGACGGCCCGCACGATGATCTCCTCGGGAGGCGACGGCATCGGCTTCTTTACCTCCGCTGATGCCCAGGCGATACAATTCAATGTACCGGGCGAAGCGGTTCGGCTCGAACGCTCCTCACGAGCCGCACGGGGCAATCGCCTGGACCTTTCAGCAAAGAATCCTTCGCTTCTGGAATTTGCTTCAAAACCGGCAGTCGAGTTGCCACAAATCGCGAGGCCTCAGGTGAGTGCCGTTATGGTATCGGTCTTGCCCGGTTTCAGTAGCGAACAAGTCGCGGAGATCATCTCCGGCTGGGGCGATGTCTCGGTCTTCACGAAAGAGGGCCAGCGTCAGCTTCTGTTAGAAGGAACCGTCGAGAAAGTCCGGCGACAGATCGGCTTGTTTCGTGCGCTGCTGATGGTAATCTCAGCGGTCATCATGGGGCTGATTCTCTATACGATGACGCTCGACAAGATTCATTCGATCGCGCTGCTAAAACTCATCGGGGCCCCCAATCGAGTGATCCTCGGCATGATCCTCCAGCAGGCGCTCATGCTGGGGACGTTGGGGTACGCTATTGCCTTGCTTGTGGGCCGACAATTGTTTCCCCTATTCCCCAAGCGAGTGATCTTGGCGAACGATGACTTGATCATTTTGGCTCTCATCGTACTGGCGATCTCGATCCTTTCGAGCCTCATGGGCATCTGGAAAGCAATGAAGGTCTCACCGAACGAGGCACTCGCATGAGTGATTCGACTCTTCCTACCAAAGAACGAGAAGCCGCCTACACCGGCAAAGCGTGCGCTATTGAAACCAAGGGCGCCACAAAAATCTACGGCAGTGGCAATACCGAAGTCATTGCGATGCGCGATGCTTCGATGCGTGTGAAACGGGGCGAGGTTGTGGCGTTGCTGGGCCCAAGTGGTTCGGGGAAATCGACGTTTCTTACGGCAGTGGGGCTTATCAATCCACCGACCTCGGGGCAGGTACTCATTGGCGGACAATTGGTGCTTGATGGGCCCGTTGCTCAGACTGACTTACGAGCTTTCCGCCGGAATCATATTGGCTTTGTCTTTCAGAAATCGAACCTGATACCTTTTTTGACCGCCGTGGAAAACGTCCAAATCGCGATGGAGTTAGCCGGTGAGTCAGCGCGTGCCGCCCGGCATCGCGCGCTCGAACTGATGGACTATCTCGGCGTGGCCGACAGGGCGGCAAACCTTCCCTCCGCTCTCTCCGGTGGCCAGCAGCAGCGGGTTGCCGTCGCGCGGGCGTTGGCCAACCACCCTAGCGTCATTCTGGCCGACGAACCGACCGCCGCTCTTGATGGCCATCGGGGGCGCCAAGTGATGGACCTCTTCGCCAAGGTGGCCCACGAGCAAGGCGCTGGCGTGATCGTCGTCACGCACGACCACCGCGCGCTCGACGTGTTCGATACGATCTACGAAATGGAAGATGGCCTCATGCACCGGGCTAAAGCGACTACGAATTAAACGCGGATCAGGCGGATACGCACGGATTAAAAAAGAAAGCTATACAAATGGCTTTTTTAATCCGCGTAAATCCTTTCGATCCGCGTTCATCCGCGACTAATTCTTCTTCACTTCGATTTTCGCGGTCCGTAACCATTCCCAAATAACTCGGCCCACTTTCACGAGTGATTCGCCCGAGCAGTTGCGCGGGACGTCGGCCTCGGTGTGCCAGTAGGGGTAGTCAAAATCGATCAGGTCGATCGCGGGGATGCCCCCGTGCTGACGTAGTTTTAGGTGATCGTCGAGCACTTCATGCTTGACGCGCGGGATGAACTCTTTGATACCTAAACGCTGGGCGGTGGCCCATAGCTCTTTGACAAGAGGCCGCGTCTCCTTGGATTGGTAACTGTGGCGTTCCCAATAAAGCTGCAAGTCGGCATCGCCCACCATGTCGAACAGAATGGCCCAACGGTAGGACCAATCTTTGGGCCTTCGCTTGGCGTAGCGACGTGCGAACCAAGTGCTGCCCCAAAAGTAAGGATCACGAGGGTCTTGATAGACCAACTCTTCGCCATCGAACAACACCATATCGACCCCCAACGCACCGTCGTAATTCTCCATAAGATGGGCAAGCTCCATTAGCAAAGCCGTGCCACTCGCCCCGTCGTTGGCACCGACGAATCGACCGTTACGACGGGCCAGCGGATTGGGATCGCGATCGGGAAGTGGGCGGGTATCGTAATGAGCACATAAGAGAACGCGTTGTTTTACTTCGGGTCGCCACTTCGCAATCAGATTGGCCATCGGCACTTTCGATTGATCGAGAGGATGGCGTGCCTTGAAGCGTTGCAGGTTCACCTCCGCTCCGAGTGCCTTAAAATGCTTGAGGAGCAACTTCTGCTGGGCTCGCATCGCCCGGCTGCCGCTCGGACGAGGCCCCAGACTGCATAGCTGTTTGAGGTACCCATAGGCACGCCCGGCGTTCAGGGCCGTTTCCTCGGCCGCAGCAGTACGGGTGTACTGAACCAACCGAACCGGTAGCGGCGGGCTATTATACGTCGTCTGCTCTCTCTCACCGATTTGCGATTGAAGTGACTCCATTGCTTTCTCTAAAACACGATCAACAGTGGCCGGCGGTGCCGGTTTCTCTTCCGTCTCTTGGTCGGTCCATAAGTCACGATCCCGACGCCACTTGTTCCAGGCCTCGATCTCTTTTTCCGATTGAATAA
>JAJRUA010000112.1 GCA_024278035.1 Planctomycetota bacterium
CAAGATCGCCCTTGAGCTGAAGGAACTCATTCGATGCAACAAATTCGGCAGCACGATCGGGCGAGACCAGTATGCGTTCTTTAGCAGCCTCCGTGACTGTATACTTAACACCTGTTGGAGAAATGTCGTTCGTTGCCTCAACCAGTCGGACAAGGTTTCCCTCAAATCCAATTTCAGCATGGACAGCAAACAGTCGAGTGAAATTCGACGGGACATTGGCTATGCCATCGAATTCACGGACAATATCAGATCCATTGAATGACCCTTTGATGTTATTCTGCCTCAATTCCTGAGAAGAGTGGCTAATTTTCTTGAGTAACGTGGTATTGGCGAGAAGCAGATTGTTTTTTGTCGGCGTAACAAGGCAAGAGAGAAAAGGGCGACCATCCACCTTCCGAAGGCTCGAAAGGGAAAGCACCGTATTAGAAAAAGACGCTGTTGCTGAAGAGCTAAATCGAATCGCAAATTCTTTGTGGTAACGTAACGCCTTTCCATCGTGAGTGAGGCCATACTCTGCCACGACGAGGTCGTGTAGCTGAGCCTTGTCGCCAATGCCATCGTGCGATTGAATGAACGAGACAACCGAATCCAGCACGCTCTCGTTATTCATCAAAGAGACTCATTGCTGGCTGGGCGACTGATGGTTTCTTTCTCGTTTTTTGCTCACTGAGGCTGTTACGCTCCCAAAAGACACCCTCTGAGTAGCCCTGAATCGACATCGCCTCATCGGCAAGTTGGATGCGTTTCTCTGCCCAGCAGCAGTATTCGAGGTTCTGTTCAATCCCAAGATACCTGCGTCCTAGCTTCTTGCAAACCACCGAAGTGGTTCCGCTTCCAAGAAAAGGGTCCAGCACAAAATCACCAGGGTTAGAACTTGCTAAAACCAATTTGGCTATCAATTTCTCTGGCTTTTGCGTCGGGTGATCGGTGTTCTCCGGCATCGACCAGAAGGGAATTGTGATGTCGCTCCAGATATTGGAGGGATGGGTCAGTCGGAAATTGCCCCCTTCTTCCTCTTGCCAATCTTTTGGCTTGCCAGTCGCGTCACGGTACGGCGCGATCACTTTACGTTTCAATTTAACCGATTCTACATTGAAGGTGTATTCTTTCGATCGGGTGCAAAACCAAATATCTTCTGTGTTGTTCTTCCAGTTGGACTTAGCCCCTCGCCCCTTTTCCCGCTCCCAGGTGATGCGATTCTGAACTCGGAAAACTTCTTCGAGAATAGGAGCAATGAGAATGGAGGTTTTCCAATCCGAGCAAACATAGATACTCGCATTCGGTGCCAATGTCGGCCCCAGTAGCTCTAATACGTTACGAAACCAAGATTGATAAGATTCGCTATCCTTTTCTCTGAATCGGTTGCCGTTGTAATTCTTTGAAAGATTGTAGGGCGGGTCAAGGACGAGTAAATCGACGAAGCCATGTGGCAAGAAGGGGGCAACGTCAGAAAAATCTTGGTTCAGGGTACGATTGGTAAGAAAATCGACCGAACATGGCGAATCGAGGCGCATCAGACGGCGTCCAAGCAAAGATTGCTCGTCGCTAGAGCATGTCAAAGTCCTATTGCGTGGGGCTCGTGTTTTCAATGCTCGGTGCTCTCCATTTTTGTGGCCAAATTGTCCTCCTGCACGACATCACCTTATTCTAACGACTTTTTTAGCCAGCGGCGATCCTGATAGCCAGCCCGTCTCGTGCAGCCAACGCTCTGGCAGGGTAAGCTATCTGTCTCCACCTCCCTGCCCCCCCCTGCTTGCCCTTCAAGCCCTCCCATGCAAGACGAACTCCGCGACGCGGTTCTTTCCTACACCTCCAATGCCGTCTACAAGCCGGTGAAGCCAGCGGTAATTGCCGAACGGCTCGGCCTTGCTGGCGATGCGGCGGTGCAGTGCAAGAAGATCATCAAGAAGATGGTCCGCACCGGAGAGCTCGAATATGGGGAGAATCATTTGATTCTACCCGTGGTGGGCGAAGCGGGGCCGGTGGTTAGCTTTGTTAAGGAAAAGAAAGAGACCAAGGTAAAAGCTCCGAAAGAGAATCGCAAACGAGGGAAAGAAGAAAGTGAAAAGCGAGGGGGACGTTCGAGCAAGTACGCCAGCGGCACGTTTCGGCGAGTCTCGTCAGGCGATGGGTTCGTGCGGCCCGAGGGAACGCCCCCCTCGGCAGGCAAAGACCAAGATATTTATATCCATGCCCGCAACAAAATGGACGCCGCCAGTGGCGACACGGTGCGGATCGTTCTCACGGGACAGGGGCGTCGCGGCAAGCCCGAAGGCAAAGTCACTGATATCATCTCTCGTTCGACGAACCAATTCGTTGGTTCCTATTTCGAGGAAGGTGGCATGGGCATGGTCCGTATCGATGGCAAAGTGTTTGGCGAACCGATCTACGTAGGTGACCCGGGAGCCAAGGGGGCCAACGAAGGGGATAAGGTCGTTGTCGAAATGGTCCGCTTCCCGTCGCATGCTCGGGATGGCGAAGGGGTGATCACAAAAATCCTCGGCGAGCGAGGCTCGCCAGGCGTCGATACGCTGGCCATCAAGTACGAGTTGGGCTTGCCGGGCGAGTTCTCCGAAGAGGTGCTTGAGGACTCTCGCCGGCAGGCGGACGCGTTCGATGAAAACCACCTCGAAGCGGACCGCAAGGACTTGCGAGAGGAGGTCATCATCACGATCGACCCAGCAACGGCTCGTGACTTTGACGATGCGATCTCGCTCAAGAAAATGGAGAACGGCCATTGGGAATTGGGCGTTCATATTGCCGACGTGTCGCATTTCGTCCAGCCGAAGACGCCGCTCGACCGCGAAGCGTACGAACGTGCGACGAGCGTCTACCTGCCGGACGAGGTGATCCCCATGTTGCCGGAGATCATCTCGAACAATCTGGCGAGCCTTCAGCCGGACAAAGTTCGGTTCGCCATGACAGCGATCATCGAGTTCTCGCCCGAAGGGATGCCGATCGGTGCCGACATGTTCAAAAGCGCGATCAAAAGCCGTCGGCGTTTTACCTACGAAGAGGTCGATGCGTATTTGGCAGCGAAAGGCTTGGTAGGCGGAAATAAAAAGCATAAGGCCCCCACTCCACTGCCAACCCCAAGCGTGAGCCCGACTCCGAGCGTGAGCCGGGTCATCCTCGATCCCGGTGCGGAAGAGTCAGACACGACTCCCCCCCAGGCAACAAAAAAAACGGACTCCCAAGGCCTCGCTCCCGAAGTCGATCGCTTGCTTGCCGATATGTTCGCGCTCGCCATGACCCTTCGCCGGCGCCGCTTCGAGCGGGGGTCACTCGAACTTTCGATGCCCGAAGTACGGATCGATCTGGATAAAAAAGGCCGTGTCAGTGGGGCCCATGTCGAACAAAACACCGAAAGCCATCAAATGATCGAGGAGTTCATGCTGGCGGCCAACGAAGCGGTCGCTCGCAAATTGGCCGACGCAGGGCTCCACTTCTTGCGGCGAGTCCACGGATCGCCCGACCCCCGCAAGTCGCGCGCTCTGACCGAATTCGTCCGCTCGCTCGGCCTGCCGTCGAGCAATTTACAAGATCGATTCGAGCTACAAGCGTTGCTTGGCCGAGTGAAAGGCGACCCGCGCCAATATGCCGTCAACTTTGCGACGCTCCGGTCCATGCAAAAAGCGATCTACAGCCCGGAGGACGAAGGCCATTACGCCCTGGCGAGCGAATGCTATTGCCACTTCACTTCGCCCATTCGTCGTTATCCGGACCTAACGATCCACCGACTTATCAACGCATTGAATGCCCATGAATCGGGCGAGAGCGGCAAGCCGGTGCAGGACATCGCGGCGCTGATTCACGTGGGCGACCACTGTAGCGAACGTGAAGGGCGCGCCACGATTGCCGAACGCGAATTGACCAAAATCAAGCTGCTCAATTACCTCACCGACAAGATCGGCATGGAGCTTGAGGGCATTATCACGGGCGTCGAGAGTTTCGGCGTCTTTATCATGGGAAAAGAACTTCCTGCCGAGGGTTTCATCCACATCACGGGCCTTGGCGACGATTACTTCAAGCACGATCGGGCGACGCACTCAATCAACGGTTTTCGCTCCGGCAATTCCTTTCGTTTGGGGGATTCGGTACGGGTGGCGGTGGCGGCGGTGGATGTCGATTCGCGCGAACTTGATTTTCGCTACCTGGGCCGTCCTGGCCAGAAGACGGGTGGCAAAAACAAAACGTCCGGTAAAAAAGACCGCAAGCCGGGCGGCAAGAAAAAGCGACCTTCTCGCGGCAAAAACGCCCGTGCCA
>JAJRUA010000113.1 GCA_024278035.1 Planctomycetota bacterium
AAAAGCCGAACCCATGTGCGATCTCTCATAAGGTTATGCTTTACGACAACGACTTCAGCTACCTCAAGAACTCTCGCGCCAATTGCTGCTTGGGCGACAGTCTCAAGCTAATGCCCGTTGATCGACATGGTCGTTGGGGAACGCTGGATGTCGGTGGTCAATTGCGTCTCCGCTACCACAACGAAAAAGGGATGGGACAGCAGGCAGGAGCGACCCGTTTCCAAAACACAGAGAACGACATTTTGCTAACCCGCCTCCGGTTGTACGGCAACTGGAAAGTCAACGACAACATTCGCGTTTTTGTCGAGGGAATTTCGGCCAACGAAACAGCCAGTTCTGCCTACATCCCACGGGGAATCGACAACAACTATGGCGACTTGCTGAACGCCTTTATTGATATGCAATTGACGGAGGCCTTCATGCTCCGTGTCGGACGTCAGGAATTGCTCTTCGGCAACCAACGACTTGTTTCGCCGCTTGACTGGTCGAATACTCGCCGTACGTTCGAGGGTATTCGCGGTACCTATAAGAAGAACGACTGGACCGTTGATGGCTTCTACACCAACTTTGTACCCGTCGTCGATGACCGCTTCGATGAGGCCGACTACAATCAATCTTTCTACGGCATGTACAGCGTCTATTCGGGCCTTGAGGACAAGACGGTCGATCTCTATTACCTTGGTTACGACAACGAAAACGCGGGCCCCATCACGGGCGATTTCTCGCTGCACACGTTCGGTGCCCGCCTGAATGGCGCGTACCAAAAGAACTATCTCTACGAGCTGGAAGGTGCCTACCAAGGTGGCCGTCAAAGTGGCTTAGGGCTCGATCAAGACGCGGGCTTTGCCACGATTGGACTGGGGCGCAAGTTTAGCCATAAGTGGAATCCAACCGTTTGGTTCTACTTAGACTACGCTTCAGGCAACGTCGCGGGTGGCGACTTCAATCGCTTCAACCAACTCTTCCCGTTGGGTCACAAGTACCTCGGCTTCATCGATGCCGTGCAGCGGGCGAACATCGAATCTCCCAACGTTCTTCTGACATTCAACCCAACCAAAAAATGGAAGATGCTTATTTGGTATTACTACTTCGGTGCGAACCAAGAGGGCGATATCGTTCCCGGCCTCGGCGGCACGCCAGCCCAGAACGCGACTGATAACTTCGGCAGCGAACTGGATCTTATTGCGAGATACCAAATCGCGCCTCGTTCCGACATCCTCTTTGGCTACAGCCGTTTAGGGGTGGGTAGCAAGGTCGTTGCAACGGAAGATGCCGAGTTCTTCTATACGCAATGGACGCTTAATTTTTAGGTGACCGCTCACAGCGGTATCCCACCACTTTCGGCTTGGAACAGAATCACTGCGAACCGCGCAGCAAGATTGCCTGCCTCGGTCGAATCGGGTAGCGACTTTCGCATAATTGCGAACTACTGATTGGAACCGTGAACGGTTCCCCTTTTTTTGTGTTCTTGGTGATCTTCATGATTCAGCTTTTTAGTAGCCTTCGCCCAGCAGATCGATCGTTCCCGTGGGCCAACCTTCGCCGGCGGCACTTTCGCCGGCAGGGTAGCGCATCACCACACCGTCCCAAAAGGGATTCGCCTCGGGCGTTGGCGAACGGAGCGTGCCGGTAGAGAGAGAGTTGACAATGCGATTCTCAACACGGACTGCGCCAAGCCGTTCGTAAAAAGGCTGGACCTGCTCGGTGGTTTGAAACAAGGCAAAAGGAAACTTGCCTTCGTCCACTCCCCTGAGCGCACCTTCAACAATCAATCTCCCGAGGCCTTGCCCACGGATTGTCGGATCGGCTACCACCTTCGACAGAGCCAGCACCGTCATCTCTTGGCGATCAACGCCGGGCGACTCGATGGCAATGGTTCGCGGAAAGACCAAAGCGTAGGCGATCGCTCGGCGTTCACTCGGCTCATGGTCATCGTCAAAAATAAGGATCGAACGGGGGGCCAACTCTTCTGGCCCGGTGTACGCACGGCCCACTTCAAGAAGTTGCTCGGCCCGTTCGGCCGGACCACGGCCCGGATGGGGCCAAATGCTAGCGATCAGTGCCCCAGCGGCCAGGGTATCAGAGGGGGCCATTTCGGCCAGCGGCAGAGAAACAACAACAGGATCCATAATCAACATGGTGACAGACGCCTGGGCAGCAAGGCAAGAAGGGAAAATCTTCTCAAGCCTAGCTCATGGCAAGATTCGTCTCAGGAGAAATGAAAAGTCTTGTTTTCTATGGAAAAAACCCGCTAAGATCGCCGAGAGAACAAATCAAGGTGGGATTTACCGAGGCGACGCGATACCGGAGAAAAGAACCTTTGCTCGCACATTGATTTTGTAAACAAATTTGAAAAAACATCGCAAATAGCCTATTCTACTGAATCTGCGACTCCAGCGGCTGTGTCGGCATGGTGGCCGGGGCCTATGGTAGGTAAGATGGAGAGCTAACCATGTCTGTTACCAACTCCCCCACCCGTCCGACCGCCATGTCTGTTGGCGATTCGCCCACCAACTCCAAGCTTGCAACGCCCACCGAAGAGGTTTCGGCGGAGAGACTTCCGCGCGAAAAACGTGGGGTGCCCAGTGGCCTTTGGCTCCGCTGCGACGATTGTGGTGAGACCATCTTCCGTAAGGAAGTCGAGCGGCTCATGAGTGTCTGCCCCGTCTGTGGGCGACACATGTATCTCAGCGCTGCCGACCGCGTGCGTCATTGTCTTGACGAAGGAACCTTCGAGGAATGGGACGCCAACCTAAGGCCCAAAGACCCGCTTGAGTTCACGGACAAAAAGTCGTACGCCGAACGAATCGTTGCGGAACAAAAACGGACCGGCTTGCACGACGCCGCCCTCACCGGCACCGGCATGATCCGCGCCCGTCGCGTCGCGTTTGGTGTGACGGACTCAGCGTTCATCATGGGGAGTATGGGCTCGGTCGTTGGCGAACGACTCACCCGCCTCATCGAACGCGCCACCGAACAAAACCTGCCGCTTATTATCATCAGTGCTTCGGGCGGTGGAGCTCGAATGCACGAAGGGATATTGTCGCTCATGCAGATGGCCAAGGTCTCTGCCGCACTGGCCCGTTATGACCAAGCAAAAGGCCTGTTCATCTCCGTACTGACGAACCCCACGATGGGGGGCGTCGCCGCAAGTTTCGCTTCGCTTGGCGATCTCATCTTTGCGGAGCCCAAAGCTCTGATCGGCTTCGCCGGACCGAGGACAATCAAAGCAACCTTACGCACGGAACTGCCCGAAGGTTTCCAAACAAGCGAGTTCCTTCTTGAACATGGCTACATCGATCGCATTGTCTGTCGGTCCGATCTTAAGAGCGAAATCGCACGCGCGATTGACTACTGCGGAAAGTAGTGGGTTAGCTTCCAGCGATCCGTCATTGAGTCAGAAACCCGTCATCTATCAGGAAATAGCCGCGGGCGGAAGCCGGCGGACGAACCGGAGCCTCCCTCATGCCCCCTATCGACCCTCGCAACATCGAAGTGGTGGATCCGTCCCAAGCGAAGCTGTTCCGCGACAAAACCATGGCCGAGCGAGTCGAAATGGTCAACGCTGCCAACCAAACGGCCCGTCACTTGATCGCAGCCGGAGCGCGAAGCCTTCATGCAGACTGGTCGGAAGAAGATGTCCAATCGGAAGTCGTTCGGAGAATGACCCATGCAGCAACTCGATCTGCTACGGCAGGTAGTTGAGACACTCGAAAGATTAGAAATCGAGTACGCAATCGTTGGTTCTTTTGCAAGCGGAGCCTGGGGAGAGCCTCGCCTCACGCACGACATTGATATCGTCGTCCGACTTGATATTTTCGAAGCCCAAAATCTTTGCAACGCCTTCAGCGCGGAAGAATTTTACGTTAGCAAAACGGCGGCTAACGAGGCCGTGGAAGCCCAAGGGCAATTCAATTTGTTGCACCCTGCCTCGGGCAATAAGGTGGATTTTATGATCGTCGGAAAGACAGGATGGAATGAGGCCCAGCTAGAGCGCCGGCGTCGCGCCCCATTGTTTCCCGATCTGAGCATCTACATCGCCTCGCCCGAGGACATCATCTTAGGCAAGCTTCTCTATTTCCAAATCGGAGGCTCAGAGAAACACCTTCGCGATATTACAGGTATTCTTACAGCGGAAGCGGTTGAGATTGACTACGAGTATCTCGACCGTTTTGTAAAGCAAGTCGGCGTCGAAGACGAGTGGCAATCGATTCTAGAAAAACTCGACAAACAAGCGTAGGCACAAGCCCTCCTTCGGAGAAGGAGCCCACGGTGCTTTCCGGACACACAGTCGGCGTTGGCTCAGAAGCCCGGTCACGTTAGACTTTCCCGCTATGGCTCCCAAAGAAAACGGCGCGATGTCTACGGATTCAATCGAAGGCCCCCTCAGTGCCGGTCCTGCGGCTTGGCAGCGGACTTGGCATGAAGTGATTTTTGAGGCCGAGACACCCGCCGGCAAGTGCTTTGATGTCGTTTTGCTTCTGGTGATCGTTGCTAGCATCGCTGCCGTAATGCTGGAGAGCATCGAGTCGCTTCAACCCAAGTGGGGCACAACTCTCTCTGCCATCGAATGGATCATCACGCTCCTGTTCAGCCTTGAGTTCCTCGCCCGGCTCGCGTGTGTTGCCAAGCCGACTCGCTACGCCTACAGCTTCTTTGGCATTGTCGATATCGTGTCGATCTTGCCCAGCTACCTGGCTCTCTTTTTCACGGGTGCCAACTCGCTGATGACGATCCGCACACTCCGGCTGCTACGGGTGTTTCGTGTGTTGAAGATGGGTCACCACCTGAAAGAGGCCAACACAATGCTCTTCGCTCTCCGGAAGAGCTGGCCGAAAATCACGGTGTTCTTGACCGTGATCCTCTGCTCGATCGTAATTTCAGGAACACTGATGTACTTGATCGAAGGGGGCAGTGATAGCGGTTTCGACAATATCCCGGCGAGCATCTACTGGGCGATCGTCACGATCACCACGGTCGGTTACGGCGATATCGCCCCCGTCACCTCATGGGGAAAGTTCACCGCCGCATTCATCATGTTGCTCGGCTACGCGATCATCATCGTTCCGACCGGCATTTTCACCGCTGAGATAATTCGCGGCGACATGCCGAAACATAAATTATGCGATGGTTGCCGTAAGACGCACCACGCTTCGGATGCAAAGTTTTGCGCCGCCTGCGGAGCGGCACTCTAAAAATCGCAACCGAGATTCACCGAAGGCGAGAAGGCGAGCGGTGCGGGCGATTATTTCCCCGACACCTTGCCCCAGGTATCGCGGAGCGTTACCGCGCGGTTGAAGACCGGCTTGCCGGGGGCGCTCTCCTTCGGGTCCACGTAAAAGTAGCCAACGCGCTCGAATTGAAATCGGTCGCCCGACTTCGCCTCGGCGAGTGAGGGCTCTAACTTGGCGGTGAGCGTCTCCAGCGAGTCGGGATTGAGGTGATCGAGAAAAGTTTGTCCCACCTCGCACTTGTCAGGATTTTCCTCACTGAAGAGATGATCGTACAAGCGGACCTCCGCTTCGATCGCGTTCTCAGGGACCCAGTGAATGGTTCCCTTCACTTTTTTTCCGTCGATTTTGGCCGTCGTGTCCGGGTTGAACGTGCAGCGAAGTTCGACGACTTCGCCCGTGTCGTTCTTAATCACCTCTTGGCAAGTCGCAATGCCCGCCCCACGCAAACGGACCGAGCCGCCTGGCTTAAAACGAAAAAACTTCTTGGGGGCCTCTTCCATGAAATCGCCTTGCTCAACGTAGATCGTCTCGGTCAGCGTCACCGACCGTTCGCCTTGCTCAGGGTCTTTCGGATGATTGGAGAGCGAACAAATTTTAGGTTCGGCAAGATCGATGAGTGTCACTTTCAACGGTCGTAGCACGCCCATCCGCCGCCATGCGGTGGCGTTCAGATGCTCACGCAACGCGTCTTCGAGCCAAAGCATGTCGATCGTGCTGTTTTGCTTCGTGACACCAATCCGTTCGCAGAACGCACGGATTGCCTCAGGCGTGTAGCCACGCCGCCGCAATCCTCCGATCGTCGGCAAACGAGGATCGTCCCATCCGGCGACGTGCCCCTCTTGTACCAACTCCAACAGCTTTCGCTTGCTCATCACGGTGTAGGTAAGATTGAGACGAGCGAACTCAATCTGACGCGGCCGACGGGCGGGCAGAAGCCCCAGGTCTTCAAGCTGTGTGAGGAACCAATCGTACAGGGGCCGGTGGTTCTCAAACTCAAGCGTGCAAATGGAGAACGAGATTCCTTCCATCGCATCGCTTTGGCCGTGCGTGTAGTCGTACGACGGATAGATACACCAAGTGTCGCCCGTACGATGATGATGGGCCCGCTTGATGCGGTACATCACGGGATCACGCAGATTGACGTTGGGCGAAGCCATGTCGATCTTTGCCCGCAACGTCTTTTCGCCATCCGCAAAGTCACCCGCTTTCATTCTGGCAAGCAAGTCGAGGTTCTCTTCGACCGATCGGTCGCGGAAAGGGCTGGGCGTACCAGGTTCGGTAAGCGATCCTCGGTGCTCACGCATTTGCTCCGCATTGAGATCACAGACGAACGCCTTGCCCGCTTTAGTGAGTTCGACAGCCCAATTGTAAAGTTGGTCGAAGTAATCGCTGGAAAAGAAGAGCCTATCCTCCCAGTCGGCTCCAAGCCAGCGGACATCTTCCATGATGGAATCGACGTACTCCTGCTCCTCTTTGGCGGGGTTCGTATCGTCGAATCGGAGGTTGAACTTTCCGCCATACTCGCGAGCGAGCCCCGAGTTGAGGCAAAGGCTCTTCGCATGGCCGATGTGCAAATAGCCGTTCGGCTCTGGCGGGAACCGTGTATGCACCGCTGCGCAAGCGCCTGAGGCAAGATCAGCGTCAATAAATTGCTGAATAAAATTACGCGAAGCGGGGGCGTCGTCGGGCGTGGGCATGTTCGGATGGATATCGTATGGAAATCGAGTTAGAGAGAGCTAATCTACCAGACCAACGGCAAACGGAAGAGGCCGACCAGCGAATAATCTTGCAATTCGTGCTCCTTTGGCCGACAATCATGACGCCCCGCTTCTCTCGCCCACCAACCCCAACGGATGCCGATGATCGTTACCAATACCGAAACCATCCCAGGCCAGCGAATCACCGCGATCAAGGGCCTCGTCCAAGGCAACACCGTCCGGGCGAAACACGCCGGTCGCGATATTGCCGCCTCGTTCAAAAATCTCATCGGAGGAGAGCTGAAGGGCTATACCGAGCTCCTGACCGAATCACGTCGCCAAGCGACCGAGCGGATGATGGCCCAGGCCCAACAGCTTGGGGCCAACGCCATTGTCAACGTCCGCTTCACAACCAGTGCCGTCACCGCCGGTGCAGCGGAGCTATACGCCTACGGCACGGCTGTCGTAGTCCAAGAAGTAACCAACTAGAACCGAGGGAAAGAAAAGCTGAACCACAAAAATTACAAAGAACAACGAAATGCCTTTGTGGTTTATTTTGGCCTTCAACCCTTCTCTTTTATAAGGCATCCAACTGATGACGGAACTCGCCATCCAGATAGGATTCGTTCTGTTTTTTCTCGGGCTCGGTTTCTTTGCCGGCAGTTTCTTTGAGCGACGACACTTTCGTTGCCTCGAACGCCGTGAGAAAGAAACGGCCCATCTCATCGTTACGCAACTCAAGTCGTTTCCTGGAGGCGTGTCGCCTGAGCTGACGCCAAAAATGTTTGCTGCCGAGTCCGTTATTGCCTGCGATTATTTCAAATCGTTCCTCTCCGGCATACGTAAGTTCTTCGGCGGCGAGCTGGGAAGCTACCTCTCACTACTCGAACGGGCTCGTCGGGAAGCACAAGTGCGGATTCTCGAACAGGCAACAGCCGAGGGGTACGACACCCTTTGCAATTTGCGACTCGAAACGGTCGATATCGGTGGAGCAACCAACCCAAAGCGGCGAGCCGTGACCGTAGCGATCCTTGCCTCCGGCACCGCCTACAAGCGAAAGCCCCGGCCCAAGGCCTAGGGTGAGCCCACCAAGCAACGACCCGTCGATCGACGCCGAACCTCACCTTCGCCGAAGCCGCGCAAGTGGCGACCGTTTGGCCGACGAGCCGGCCCACTCGATGGATGCGCCTGCCGAACCCGACGATGTCGAACACACGGTTTGGGACGAGCCGACGCTTGTCTCTCAAACTGGCGGTGCCGAAGCGCCCGAGGGCCAGCTCACCTACGCCCGTTGGCTCGAAGCGGGAATCGCTCGCACAACGTGGCTTGAATCGTGGGGCGTCACGCTGTTGGTGGTCTTAGCCGCCGGCCCGTGGGGCATTTTGGGAGCGTTCAGTGCCGCACAAACGGGAGGCACCATCGGCTGGACGAACCTTCTCGCCGCTGGTGTGCTTGCTCCGGTAACCGAAGAGATCACCAAACTGGCCGCCGCGCTTTGGGTCGTCGAAAAG
This sequence comes from Planctomycetota bacterium, assembly GCA_024278035.1. Next base: position 8,443 of record JAJRUA010000113.1, read on the forward strand.
CGTCCCCATTGGTTCAAGTCGATGTGGCAAGTGCTGATCTGCGCCGCGGCGGGCGGTCTTGCTTTTGCCGCAATCGAAAACTTGATCTACACCTATGTCTACATCCCCGACGGTAGTCAAGCCTTCCGCACTTGGCGCTGGACCGTCTGCACCGGCTTGCATCTGAACTGTTCAACGCTCGCCGGCTTCGGCTTGGTAAGGATTTGGGGCAACGCCAGCCGCGAACGCCGCCGCCCCGAGCTGGCGCTCGGTATGCCCTTCTTCGCCATGGCGATGGTCGGCCACGGGCTTTACAACGTGACGGTGACGTTCGCTGAGGCAGCGGGGTGGTTGACGTTCGAGT
>JAJRUA010000114.1 GCA_024278035.1 Planctomycetota bacterium
CTATGCCCAGCTTACTCCGAGCATGAAAGACAATCTGAGACGTGCCGAGGGGCAGCTTTACGAGATGTTGCGATCGTCGCTTGGGCGGTTGGGAGAGTAGTCTTAGGCTTTCGGTCACGGGGGCGGCTTTTTTCGATAGCCGACATCGCAGCCCCCTCTTTTCTTTGTTCGCCATTCTGGAGCCTCGGCCAGCATTCTGCTTGAGCCTGCGCCAGCGATTACCCGGTACTTTGTCAGCTTCCAAGAGTTCGAGTGCGAGACACTCGAATGCCTAATGATAGCGAAGAACTAGGCAGCATAAAGGGTTACGGCGACCGGCGATCTTTTGTCCTGCCTCAGGTGTACCCACGGTAAACCCCCCAATTTGGTTAGGTTGAAAGGAGATTACATAAATAGTGTACATATGTATATTTTTTGGCCGCCCTTTGTGATAGGTTTCTGTTGAGTCAAAGACATCTACTAATTCCTTTGATTGACCTCCGGAGGGCGAAAAAAATGATTCCTAAGCCACAACCAAATTTTGATATCCCCAGCGAAACTCCCCCCGAGTGGGACGACCAGACTCCGCTAGAGGTCGAGGACGATCGCTGGGATGCCTTTCTTCCCGATGGTGGGCAGGAAGACCTATTGCCCGAGCCGGGCGACTTTTGGATTGAGTTTGATGGGGTTCCCGACTCACTTGCGAGTTCCCTATTTTCGCCTTGCCTGAGTTGAGCGTGAAAGCAGTTTGCCGGAAAAGCCCACTGGAATAATTCACCTGGAGAAGTCCCTCATGTTGTCCCTTGCATTGGTCGAAGAGATACGTCGATTGCTGGTAGAAGGCCAGCTATCGCATCGCAAAATTGCTGCCAAGTTGAGTGTCAGTCGAGGTACGGTTGGGGCGATCGCCAGCGGTCGCCGCGGAATGTTTGGCCATGAACCCGACGCGGATGGTTTGAGCCTGAATAGCCAAAGCGCCTTAGCCGAGCGCTGCCCTACTTGTGGAGCGAGAGTCTACAAACCTTGTTTACTATGTCGATCGCGAGAGTACAAACGGCGGCAAGAACGCCTGGCAGAATTGATTTCTTCGGAAGATGGCAATCGCCTAAAGGTTGCTTAGAAAACGTGGCACCTTAGATTGCAATCGTTGAATTTTCCATATCGATTGCCGAACGACCGAGCTCACATGCCGCGCAAGAAGCTTTGATAAAACGAAGGAGGTCGTTCGCGGTCAGGTTCAGCGTCTTGTTAGGCAACTCCCAGCATCTTGTTCGCGATGTCGCGTCCCGACGTAGGCGGCGGCAGCGGCTTGCCATCCTGGTGATAAAGTTCAATCGTCTCATCAACGATTTGACAGAGCTGTTCAAAAACCTGCCGCTCATCATCCCCATGGCAGCCTCCATAAAGTAAGCAGGGGGAACTGCCTACGTAACAGTTGTCTTTATCAGACCACTCAACAATCTTCACGTAACGAGTGCTTTCTTTCATGACTTGGATTCCTCAATTGCGCGTTCCACAGACTTTTCTTGGTAATGTTTGGCATCGCTTCCAGTTTTGCCAGACACGGTCAATGGCTTTGCCACATGAGGATGCACAAAATTCCGATGGCTTCCTTTGCCACCACGGTTGGTAAACCCTGCCTGCATTATAGGCAACCTCGAAAGAGAAACCAAGTCAAACATGGCCTAGTGAGCCACCGCGTATTAGAAGCCATCACCATCGATAGACTCCGCATTCTTTGGTTGGAATAAGGAGATGAATCCCCACCCTGTTAGCACAAAAAGAAGCGGTACGATCAGCATGAGATCGACTCGGATGTTGTAACCTTGATTTTTGCAAAACAACTCCCACATCGCGCACATGGCCCATCCGACACTAGCGACCGCAGTTGGCGCTGCGCGCCTTCCCGCCACAAAAGAGCCAAGAGAAGCGACGAAAAAGAGGGCGGCCAGCACAGCAATCCGCTCAGGGTGCATGAGGAAGAATTGGACTGGTGCAAAGAATATTTCCATTGCTCTTATTGCCTAACGATCGAAATCACCGGGCCGCGACGAACGACATTGATTTCAAAAAACCACGCGACCCGCGGCTCCGTGTGTAGTGATTTATTATGCGGACATTACTTATCGACCGTGATGCACAGGCTGCTGACGACCGAACCGCTGTTGCAGCTCATCGATCTGATCGAATATTTGCACGAAATGTTCACCAAATTCGGTTAACCGATATTCTACACGAGGTGGAACCTCTGGAAAAGATTCTCGGTTGACGATACCAAGTCGCACGAGTTTTGTGAGCCGGTCATTGAGCACCTTGCTTGTCAGTCCATCCGCCGTGCGTTGTAGCTGTCCCGGACGATGAACGCCAATACGAATCTGTGACAAGACGTGCATCGTCCATTTGCAGCCAATGCAATTTTCAAAAATTTCTTGCACCGAAACCATCGGCGATTGGTCATTTCTTTCCATTTGGTTCGTACCGAACAAATTAGTGCGTGGTTGAGACGGGGCTGACTGAGTGTATCGTTGTATCAGGTGTTGTTTGTGTTCTATCAATCTAACGAAGGAGATCATTATGACAAAGTCCGTGCGGTTTTACCATGCAGGATGCTCAATTTGTGTGACAGCAGAAAACAGCGTTGTCGATGCTTTGGATCGAAGCCGATTTGATGTTGAGGTTGTGCATCTTGGTGAATCACCGAGCCGTATCGCCGAAGCAGAAAAAGCGGGCGTAAAGTCGGTGCCAGCTCTGTTGCTGGACGGTGAAGTCCTGCACATCAATCACGGGGCTGACATCTCTGCGTTGAAGTAACGTGCGCAACCGAAGGGCGGTATCGTGTACCGCGAGCCGCCCTCCTTTTCACGCCTCTCCGCTGCCTAACGTTTCGGATCAGTGGGCCGTGAAGTAAACCCGCACGGTTGTTACGGCTCCACTGCATCCGTTTGTTCTGTGCCATCACGCTGCGGCCCGAACTCCGGTCGATAATTGGCCGTTCCTTTCGCAAGCGATTGTACAGAATTTTGATCGAGTATGTTGACGAAGAACACATCCTGCGGAATGCCATCAAACCCGTGCAAGAGCTTGTGTTGCGCACCAGGCTGAAACCCAAATCGAGGATAGTATTTGGGATGGCCCAACACGACAACGAACGGGCATCCGTCCACAACGAGTTGTTTGATGCCTGATTCTACGAGTGCCGCCCCGATACTAGTCTGTTGGCGATTGGGTACGACGGCCATGGGTGCAAGCCCCATACCGTGAACCGCGCCGCTGGCTGTGAGAACTGATACTGGCGAGAACAGAACGTGTCCGATGATTGTGTCATTGTCCGTTGCGACAAGTGCCAGTAAATCATCGCAGTTGTTTCGCAATTGATCGACCAGATCAGCTTCGCCGTTGTGGCCGAACTCACAGTCCGTGAAGGCATCGACGATTACGCACCGGACAGCATCATGGTCATCGTGCGTTTCGGGGCGAATCGAAATCATAGCGTCGCCAGAGGCACAGAACAAAACATGGGTGGGATCTACCTTAATCTAACGCAATAATAGCAACTCTCGCTCTTCGGCACAAAGCCTTACAGACTACAAGCTTATGGCAACTGAGGTTACACCGTGCGTGCCATTTTATTGCCAGAATTAGTCCGTAACTCACGACTTTCCTTTTCAACGGGCTGTTAGAGGAGCTGTGTTTTGCTGGGCGATGCTGTGCGTGGGACCGAGGCTTGGTCGCCAAAGGCGGCCCAAACGCTTATGAAAAGGTAGAGCACTAGCATCAGCCACCAGCTGAGGATGACCACTCGCGGTGGGTCGAAACCTACGGCATGAAGCACGAGACCCGAGAGGGCGATCATTCCAAGCAGCATGGCTGCGTTGGAGGGGCCACCCATCACTCGCGATAAGCTGAGCACCACGGCGGCTACGGTGAAGGCCCCGAACATTTCTTTGAGCGAGAACGAAAAATCGATCTTCGGCTCTTGGTATGGCTCGTCGATCGCGATTCGCATTGAGGCGGGCATCGGTATCGGCACCACCTCTTCCACTTCTCCGTCGTCTCCGCCATCTTCGGCGGCACGTTGGGCGGCGATTTTTGCCTTGAAGGTTGCGAGCTGTTTTTCTTTTTCTGCGCGTTGGCGTCGCTCGCTGCGGATGACAAACCACCAGCCGGTTGCGACTGCGGCGGCGATCGTGGCAAAAATGGCAGTAAAACCGCCGGCCAATTGTGCGACAGTCATGATGACTGAAAGCAGAGCCGTCGCGATGAGTAGATGCCGTATGCTGAACTGAAATCTTTTGAAATCACTCAGATCAATCGGATCGGCCGGCTCGTCGGAGTTCGATTCTTCGAAGAGGGTTTTTAGGTCGACCGCATCTTCGGCAGCACGAGTTTTTTGAATCGTCCGGCGGCGATGGTGTTCTTCGATCGACGGATCGATCGGCTCAAGTTCAAGCTCGAGCTCTGAGTCATCGAAGTGGTCGTCGAATTCATTCGACTCTTCAGGTGGATTTTTATCGGTCATGGCAAGACGAGAGGGGAGGTTCTGGTAGAGAAATAGGCCTGCTTCTATTCTCGCTGGCTGAGGCGATTTCTGCAACATTGGTGCCTTGCTGCGAAGGCACCCAACTCCCATGCAAGCAACACACTCATCTGCACGAATGGCCGACTCCTACTGAAAAAACAAGACCAACCACGAATGTTACGAATCCCAGGGAATGCAAATAGTCTTCCACAAGAATTTTTCCTCCAGGGAGAGCATCCCCAACAGGTCGATTTCCAGCTCATTTATTCGTACTATTCGTCGAATTCGTGCTCGAAAATCCCCGTCCGTGAACGGCTACAACTCTTCAGCACACGTCGCTCTCGAACCGGCCAAAAATAACCTTCGCATTCCCACCCTAAAAATGCGATAATCTCCGTTACAACAATTCCTGAAAAGACCAACGACAAAAAATTTCAACGCAGAGCCCGCAGAGAAAAATCCCCAACACCACCTCTGCGGTCCTCTCCGAACTCTGCGTTGAAATTCCCTTGACTCATCGCCAATAATATTGTCCCAATAAGGAACCTCAAAAGTCCTAAATTCAGGCTATTTTGTCCCCGTCGCCACGCAACAAACCCTACGATTCTTGACCCAAACGAAAACCGCAAGGGACAAAACCACCGAATTTTGTCCCAAAACATGGGACCCCTACCTAGGGGACAAAACCCCGATCGAGGGGGTCGAAGTCCCTCGTCGGGAAGTGAAAAATCTAAAACCAACTCGTGCTTTGACAACTCCTAGAATTGGGGTGCTGGCAAAGCACCAGGCACCTGCGATCCAAAACATTGATTACTCCTGAA
>JAJRUA010000115.1 GCA_024278035.1 Planctomycetota bacterium
CGAACTCCTCATCGAGATTGGCCCCGCCATCGCTGAGCGAGTGGAGGGCTTGGTCGCCCAAACCACGGGGCTAAGTTTGCTAGAAACGCACAAAGACCTCGCCGGGCACAAGCGTGTCGTCCACGCCAAAGGCAAGCCGACGGCGTAACCGTTCACGGTTCAAAAAAAAGCAAACCACTAATACAACACGACTCAAACTGCAAAACCTACTCGAGAATACCCACACAAAAGAGGGGAATCAGGAAGAGGGGAAGAGAAGTTAAAAGGGAGAAGTTCGGACTGGAAAAAACGTCGGGATTAGCGCTGATTCGCGTTCATTAGCGGTTCTACAGAGCCCTTCTAAACAGGCGTTTTCGTTGTGAACGGTTAAGACTTTGCGTTAGACCATCGCTGGTTCAAGGCGACGGGTTGCTTTGGCCGCCTTGTTCATCTTCCTTGCGGATTCGCTTGTTCCAGCGAAAATGACAATGTCGCCTTCCATGAACTGAACCGTACCACCGGGCTGGACGATAAGCTTGCCGTTGCCGCGGTCGCTACGCCCTTTTCGTTCGATTGCAACAAAGACAACTCCTGACATTTCGTCTCCAAAATCGGCAACGGTCCTCCCCTCGATAGCTGCCCCTGCCTGCACTTCAATCTCTCCCAATTCGAAGTAACAGCTCTCCTGGCCGGCCTCCTCATCCGAGGGATTATGAAGGAACCGCGTAAGTCGGGGGTGAACAAACGCCGTAGCAATGGATTTGCCTGCCATTTGGTGAGGCGAAATCACCAGCGAGGCCCCGGCGTGTTCTAGCTTTCTTGCGCTGGCGGGCGACTCTGCCCGGCTGATGATTCTCACATGGGGATTGAGTTCACGGACCGTAACGGTAATGAACATGTTTTCCGCGTCGGAATCGACGGCACAGACGATCCCCTGCGCTCGCTCAATGCCTGCGGCGACCAACGTTTCATCTTCGCTAGCAATGCCGGTGATGACCAATCGGCCATCCCGCTTGGCTTGCTGAACCCCCTCCGGGGAGAGCTCAATCACGACAAACGACAACCCTCCTCGTTCGATCTCTTCGCAAACCATACGGCCCATACGGCCATATCCGCAAACAATGACGTGGTCGGTTGTATGAGCTATCGAGTGTTTCATTTTCCGTCTCGCGGTGGCTTCGCGGTCCGATGCAATTTGGACCAGTGTGGTTAAGGAGTAGGTGAACGTGCCAATGCCGCATAGCAGCAAAAGAGCGGCGAACTTCTCGCCGTTTTCACTGATGCCGTGGTCGCCGTAGCCGACCGTTGTGATCGTAACGAGGGTGAAGTAAAGCGATTCCCAGTAGGTCCATTCTTCTTCGACCAGATGAAAGCCGAGCGTGCCAAAGACGACGACTCCAATCAAAACGGCCAAGCATCGCGCCGTTGCCAGCAATTGCTCATCGTTCCGCCAAGCGGAGAACGGCGTTCGGGGAATTGCGGTGCGAGACATCGCGTAGTCGCCAACAGGAACAGGGGTAAAAGCAGCCAAAGAGTAGCTTGCTGCGAGAAGGCATAAGCGGCAAACGGCGGAAACCACAGTGGCACGATCCGTACAATTAGCACAAAGGGAATCGACGCCCGTCAATAAGAGCCTATTCCAGAACCTATCGGGAGGCATCCGGCGGTTCGAGGAAGACTGAAGTACCAGGTGGTTGGGGGACGTGCCGTAAGGCTTCTGGTTCGCCTTTACCCGGGCGAATCGAGATAGGGGTCTTGGCTCATAGCGCGTTGCATCTTCTGGCGCTCTTTATCGTGGTAGAGCAGCACCTTGCGTTCGCGGAAGTGGCGGCGCTCGACCTTGTCTTGAGCACGGGTGAAAAGAGGTTCGAGACCCGGCATTTGTCCCACAGCACGTTCGCCTCGTGCTTTGAGTTTTTCGTACCGCTTGATGCCGTAGCCCATCAGCAGGATTTCATCTTCGAGCGAAAGGAACTGACGGTACGAACCGGGATCACCCTGCCGACCACAACGTCCGATAAGCTGCCGATCGATGCGGCGCGATTCGTGCAACTCGGTACAGATGACATGCAGGCCGCCCAGTTCTTGAACCCCTTCGCCCATTTTAATATCGGTACCACGTCCCGCCATGTTCGTTGCGACGGTTACTTTGCCCAGTTGTCCCGCATCGGAAACAATCTCAGCTTCTTGTTCAACGTGCTTGGCATTGAGAACGAGGTTCTCAATACCTGCGGCGTCGAGCAGCGAGGCAAGCCGTTCGCTTTTGTCAATCGAACGGGTGCCGATGAGGATCGGGCGTCCGAGGGCGTGGACTTCCTTGATCTCTTCGACAATCGCGTCCCACTTGGCGTCGGCCGTGCCGTAAACGAGCGAGGGCCATTGCTGGCGAATCGGTGGCCGGTTGGTCGGAATCGGCAGGACATGGACCTTGTAAATTTTCCGCAATTCGGGAGCGCTCGTACTGGCGGTGCCAGTCATGCCCGACAAACGGCGGTAACGCAAGAAAAGGTCTTGGATCGTAATTTGTGCCGCTTGCGAAGTCTCGAATGTGATTTCGACCCCCTCTTGCGCTTCGATCGCTTGATGGAGCCCCGACCGCCACTTGCGTCCCTCAGCCAGTCGGCCCGTGAACTCATCCACGATCACGATCTCGTCATCCCGCACCACGTACTGCCGATTGAGCGTCATTTCACGGCGTACTTTGATGGCCCGTTCAACGTACTCATAGATTTCTGAAAGGGGCAATCGGTCCATCGCCGAGGGCTTGCTCGTTTCCCGTACCAAACGTCGACCAGCGAGCGTGAGATCGACACGCTTTTCTTTGTGCTCGTACTCGTAGTGCTCTTCTTCCTCGAATCGGGAAACTTCGGCAGAGGCCCACATGTAGGCTTCGGTCGCAATTTTCTCATCCTCGCCCGGCGCGGCACTAATGATGAGTGGCGTGCGTGCCTCATCAATCAAAATGCTATCCGCTTCGTCCACGAGCATGTAATGCAAGTCGCGCTGCACGGGCTTCTCCCCCGACCCGGCGGCCGAGGTACCGGAGAGCATTTCGCAAAACAGATCGCGAGCCCCCTCTTCGATACGGCGTTTTAGCAAACGATCGCGAAGAAAATCAAAGCCCATCTCATTGGCGGTGCCATAG
>JAJRUA010000116.1 GCA_024278035.1 Planctomycetota bacterium
CTCTCCGCGCTTGCCAGAAACGCCGCCAAGGCGATCCGCGGCTAATGCCTCTGAAGGCATTCAGAGGCCCAAGAAAGATCGAAGCACTGGATGGTTGGGGGACGTGCCGTAAGTTCTCGGCTTCCTCTTCGAGTAGAATGGACCGTGTTGGCCTCTCCGGGCCTCTCCCCCCAACCGCTCGAAGCCGAACCGATGAATCTCTCTTCCCTCCCCCAGATTTACCGAAACGCAAACCGGTGGCGTGAGATTTTCACGGTACTTAGTAAGCACGGATTGGCGGATTTGATCGGGCGGTTCGATGTCCCTCTTGCCAAGCAGTTGCTACGTCGGGACTCGGCAAATAGCCAAACAACCGTCCGCCGTGAGGAACGCATCCGGCTGGCGATGGAAGAGCTTGGCCCGACGTTTATCAAACTGGGCCAAGTGCTGGCGACGCGCCCCGATCAAGTGGGCGTCGAACTGGCAGAGGAACTGAGCAAGCTGCAAACGTCTGCACCAGCCGATTCTTCTGAGTCCGTTCGCGAAACAATTGAGACCGAGCTAGGGCGATCGATCGCCGAATGTTTTACTCGCTTTGACCATGTGCCGGTCGCTTCGGCGTCGATCGGTCAGGTTCATCGTGCGCAGTTGGAAGGTGATATTGAGGTCGCTGTAAAAGTGCGGCATCCGGGCATCGAGTCGTTGATTCGGGTGGATGCTGAGATTCTAAAAGGATTGGCCGAATTGGCTGAGCGTCTGCCGGACCTCAAGCCTTATCGGCCCCTTGCCACTGTTTTGGAGTTTGAGCGAACGCTACTTCGGGAACTTGACTTTCGTGACGAGCGCCGGCGGATCGAACAATTTCGCGAAGCCTTTGATGGCGACCCTCGTCTTTGTATCCCGGCTCCTTTTGCCGATTTTTCGAGCGAACGGGTTTTAACGCTGGAGTGGCTTGAGGGTCGCAAACTATCCGACATGGATTCAACGGCGGACGATGCTAGCCAATGCTCTCAAATCGCCAGGAATGGCGCGGATATCTTCCTGGAGATGATCTTCGAGCACGGGTTCTACCACGCCGACCCCCACCCGGGCAATTTGTTGGTACTGCCCGACGGAGTGATTGGGTTACTTGATTTTGGCATGGTAGGTCGGCTCACGGAGTCACTTCGCGAAGACTTGGAAGATGTGCTCATGGCGATTGCCGCCAATGATCCGCCGCAGCTTACCAGTGCGTTGCTACGCATTGGTGTTGCCCCTCTCGATTTAGACGAAGCCGCTTTAGCCGCCGATGTCACGGACTTTGTCGATCACTTCGGACATCAAGAAATTAGCGATTTTGATTTGACCGGAGCGCTGACCGACCTGTTTCGCATCGTCCGCAGACGGCAGATTGTGCTTCCACCCCAAATCGCTTTGCTACTCAAGTTGCTTGTCTTGCTCGAAGGAACGTCCAAGCGGCTCGAACCGAATTTCTCCTTGCTCGAAGCTCTCGCACCAATGCAACGCCGCATGACCTTGCGACGGCTTTCACCTCTTCGGCAAGCAAAAAAAGCAAAGCGTCTTTATCTTGAAGCAGAACAACTTGCTGAAGAGATGCCTCGCCGGTTGCGTGACCTTTTGAATCAGTTTCAGTCAGGCCGGTTTGAGGTCCACTTAGATCACCGCGGACTAGAGCCCTCGGTTAACCGACTGGTGCTCGGTTTGCTTACTAGCTCACTGATCGTCGGCGCGTCGCTCATGCTGAGCCGCGATGTTTGGCCCGTGTATGGCGTGTCGGCCCCGGGCGTGATCGCTTTTGCACTCAGCGGCCTACTCGGACTCCGGCTCATGCGGGCGATCAGCAAGTCGGGTTGGTTGGACTCGCACTGATGCGTTGAAGAAGGGCTATAGGTCCAGAAGCCCTACCCCACGCTTTCTCCGCCCATACCGTCAAGGGCGGCCTCAATCCGTTGGTTGAGGCCCTCTAGCTCGTCGAGCAATCGCTCGTGGCGATACTCAAGCTCTGCCAGACGGGGAGCGGCAACCGGGGCAACAGGCCCGTGGTGAGGGGTCGATTCAGCCAAAGTAGGGGGGAATCCGGCGAGAGGGGGGCAGGGGGAGCCATCTCACCCCGGCAGCCCAAGGGGGTGGCTGCCATGTTCGATCGGCCTTCCCGGGGCCCTGGCCTCATCCGTTCCGGACGTTCTCTTATGACGCAAACCCCATTGGTGGAAGAGTTTACCGGCCTCTCCGGAGACACGGGCGGAAGCGATTGTGCGGGCTAGCAAGAGTCTGTCGGATGCGAGGATAGCTCCTCCTGGAGACGGCTGGCGAAGCCTCGGCAAGCCTGCTAGACTGGGTGGTTCGAGATAACCCTTCAGAACTGTTGCGATACGTTCTGTTCCCATCCAATGCCGGTCCTCGCTGAGCAAGCGATACGAGATCGGGCGCAAACGGAGTAATCAGACAACGTGGTTAAGCTTACGCTTCGCGAAAAAGAGACGGCCCAAGAAGCCGTACGGCGTTTCCGTAAATTGGTCGAGCGGAGTGGCATCAAAAAAGAGATGCGAGTCCGTGAGTTCTACGAAAAGCCGAGCGCTACGAACCGACGCACCAAGCTCCGCGCCCAACGCCGTGCCCGTCGTGAGCGACTGCTTGGTCGATAGCCTTCGCACAGCCGGCTTCTGCCGTCAGCTTGGTTTGCGAAAGGGAACCGGCTGCTAAAAGAAACAACACAACACTGTAAAAAATAAAAAGCCCATCCCGGCAAGATGCCAGGATGGGCCTTTTTCGTTTTTCTCTTTTCTAACTCTTCAACCAAGATTGGTTGCCTTCTCTTTTAGAAGGCAGCCTCGGCACGAAGGAAGAAACCGTCGAGCATCAGCATGTTCGCGTCGTCCATCCCCAGAATCTGGGTGCCGGTCGCCGTGAAATCGTACTGTGCCCGATGCCCCAGGTCGTGCCATGCCGACAGCATGTAGCCACCCGTCAGCGAAAGGTTCTGGGTCAACCATGCCGTCGCACCGGCCTCGATTTCGGTAACAGGGATCACCTGAGTCGTCGTGATCTCGTTCCGAGCAAAGGCACCCGTGGCATCCGCAAAGTAGTTGACTTCGCCTAGCAACAAGGAAATATCGCCACGGACAAAGATGCTGAACATCCCGCTTTGGCCAATGTATCGACGTCCGAGAAGACCGGTCCGCAAACCAACACCATCAAAGCTCATGCTGCTCACACCCGTACGATCAAGTCCAGGTCCGCCGTTTGCGGTCGTGAGAGTCGATTGGTATCCAAGACGTGAATCGACGTTCGCAATACGGATACCGCCGCTCCACTGTAAGTCCCAAGCGGGGCAAGTATTGCAAGAGCCACAAGGGTTACACGGATCACAAGTATCCCCGCATCCCGTATCGCAGCACAGTGGCGAACCAAGTGGAATGGTTTTTGCGAAGGCAATGTCGTAGTTGTTGATCGACACACTGGCCGTTCCCGAAAGACGATCGCCATCACCAACGGTCACGATCTCAAAGGGAGAAGTGATCGAACGAGTTCCTCCGTTCGTATCCAACGGGCCGGAGTCAAATGCTCCGTTGCTCCTGAAGTTGGAGTAGGTGAAACGAATTTCACCACCACAATCTTGGAGGCGAATCCAACCGTAGAGACGATACGAATCCGTGTAATCAAAACCGAACTGATTCCACGTGTAGGTACCGGCGGCTAAGTCCGTTTCGAGGTAAGAAGTCGCCTCACTAAAGTTGGCCCGTAAGGAAAGGTACTCAGCTCCAAAAAAGAACTGGGTGCGCCCTGAACCGAGGAGCCCGTTCGCCAGTCCGAGGCCACCGCCACCTAAACCACAGCCACCGCCGCCGCCACAACTGCCGCCGCACGCATCGTAGGCCCCACACGAGCCACCACATTCACCACCGCTGTCACAACAACTGGCAAGCTGAATGTCGCCCGTATCGTTGGACGAGACGGCTGCCAACTGTGTCGCAAAATCTGCCTCGCCGGCCGCTTGAGCCGACAGGCCACTCGCCAGAGCAGCCATCACCGTGAGCGCGTACGCTCCGCGCAAAAAGATAGTCATCTAAAAAATCCCCCCCAAAGAGTCTGGTTTTCTGCTGGCAATCGCAGCAGACGCACGCCCACGTGATCTGGATCAATCACGCCTGAGCGTGTGGTGAACCACAATGGTCCTCCCAACTAGGTTAGCGTCTGCATAATCGCCAACTCCTTCCCAAGCATCGGACATAGGGCGACGCGTCTTTCATGCATTTCCGAAATTACGCGAAGGACCCGGTTTACCGCTATTATCCGAATGATAGCAGTGCAAAAAAAAGCGGCGTCCCGCAAGGGACGCCGCTTTCATACACAATTGAATAGGAGCTTCGATCAGATATCCGTAGGACTCTCTCGGTCAGAGCGTTGCCTCTTTTTCAGGGGCTCTCGGCTAGGCTTAGTTTTTGATCGAAGAGTAGCGAGCGTGCATTTCGCCGGGCCACCTTGGCGTCGACACACATCGCTTTCAATTCGGCAAGACATGGCCCTTGGCATGGCTGCCCAATCGGCGCAACGCTTTAATTTTTTCTCCATGCATTTTACCCTTTTGCATAGCATCCCTAGGAAGAACAACCCTCCCCGCACCAAGCGGGCACAAACGTTCTTACCGAAATACGCTAGCAGGCAATCTTACGACGAGCTGTTAACCCAAAAGTTCCAGCGATTAAAGCCAGAAGGGCGGTCGTCGGCTCGGGGATCCCGGGAATATCGAGGTCTCCCTGAAGATCGATCATTTGCATCTGGCCGTACGGGCGTGGATTGCTAAGCGATACCATATTCGAGGCATCCATGGAGTAGTTGGGGAGCAATACATTCGCATCCAAGCCCGTGGCATAATCAAGCGTAATCAGCGAATTGCCAGAATTATCGGGTCCACCATTCGCCTTATAGAAGACATTCGAGTAGGCCTCGAACATCTTGGTACCGGACGATCCGGGATCCGCATTGATATCCACTTGAAAGCGAACGGTCTGTCCCGGCTGAAGGCCACCCGGTCCAAAATCCAACACGAGGGTATCACCGCCATCTTGGATGGAAGAACTGAAATTGATCCCCGGCGTTGAGAGACCCAACAAAGCATACTCTCCGGTGACAGGAATTAAATTCGCGTTCGTTCGGTTCTGGTTCTTGAACTCGTTCGAGAAATTGTAGTTCGTATCGCCAATCGTCATCCGGAACTCGTTGAGTACGGCATCATCCGCATCCAGAGACAGTTCGATGAAAGGCATGTTGTACTCAAAGACTTGCGTCATAAAGCCGGCCCAAAGTGCAACGCTCATCGCATTGTAATTGTCGGGCTCTGCGAGTGCAGTCTCCAAGTTGCTCATGTTGATCGTGGCAGCTTGGAGGTTGGTAAACGGTGTTGCAACCAGCATGGCTGCAATTCCGAGCATCTTGATCCACGTTGGTGGATGGTATTCTTTTGTCATGGTGGCACCTCTGGTAAACCCTTCATCCCGGCGAATTAAGCCGGTTGGATGGGAGAGTGGTTAATAAAATTAAATGCGTAAATAAAAGCTTCTTCCGGTCCTGTGCAGCACGATTTAAGGCTGCTGAACTGCTTGAGGCCGTTACGCCCTGCCTTGAAGTGACAGGCGCACAAGGCGCTCGGGGAGAAACTGGCGGCTAGATGGGCCCGGCAAAACGGATACAACCGCGAAGGCGAACAAGCCCAATCGCGCAGTAGCACCCGCAAATGCGTAGGCGAGGCACAACCTCTCGTTGGCGAACGGTGGCCAACGTGCCGTACGTTGGGGAAGCTCTGTCCTTCAGACCAATCCTTTAGGCCTATCCAAGAAGGAAGAAGGGGCAACCAACGAAAACGGGCGCTAGGCCGGGCTCAAGTCGCTCGGAGAAGCCGAGGCGGGGGAGACGTGGTCTAGCTCACGAATGTCCAACAGGCCGCACAACGGATTGCTCCGTCGCCGCCAGATTGACACTCATGAGTCGACTCCTCGTCTGAAGTTTTATTGCTAATAAGCTTGAATGTGATACTCCGGCCTGGTCACAAATCGTCCCAGGCCGCGGGCTACGGGAACTCTCCCTGCCTTGCCGTTCAGATTAACCACTCCTGGGAACCTGTCAACGACTTTTCTGGCTAAGAAGACCTTTCCCGTTGTTTTTTTGTTCCGGACTACGTGATTCTTACGGGCTGCCGCACAAAAGCATCGTTTCGCACGACAAGTCATGCGGAATGCCGCCTTTTTCGGTTGTTTCTGTGCCAGGATGGCCCGGCTATAGCCTCGCCATCCTGGCGAGGAGTTGGCTAAACCACCCAATCGAGACCGATATCGAGCCCTATAGCGGAGTGGGTGAGGGCTCCGACACTGATCCGATCGACCCCGGTTTGGGCGATTTTTCCGATGGTATCAAGCCGGACGCCCCCCGAGGCTTCCAAAACGACATCGGGAGCCTCTTCTTTGCGAAGGGCCACCGCTTCGCGGAGATGGTCGTTGCTCATGTTATCGAGCAATACAATATCAGGCCCCGCCGGCAGGACGTTAGCGAATTGCTCTAAAGTATCGACCTCGATTTCAATAAGCATTTCCGCCGCCACTTCTCGCACCTTCCGCACCGCATCGGCGGGAGTCAGGTCCGCTTCGCCGGCAAGGGCCAAGTGGTTGTCTTTGATGAGCACCGCATCAAAAAGCCCCGTCCGATGGTTGTGGCCCCCTCCACAACGAACAGCGTATTTTTCCAATCGCCGCCAGCCGGGGGTTGTCTTGCGAGTGTCATAAACGGCTGCGTTCGTTCCGGCGACTGCTTCGACGTAACGGCTCGTAAGCGTTGCGACTCCACACAGGCGGCTCAAAAGATTGAGAATCGTCCGCTCACAGGTAAGCAGATCGCGAGCCGCCCCTTCGATTCGGCCTAGCGTTGCCCCTGGTTCGACCACGTCGCCATCCGCCAGCGACGGCTTGAACGTCGCATGGGCTCGCCCTTCGGCCAAGACAATCGCAACCGACTTGAGCCCCGCCACTACGCCCGCCTGCCGGGCGACAACATCGGCCGCCCCCTGGCGATCGACATCGACGATCGCCGTCGTCGTCCAATCCTCTTGCCAGCAAAGGTCTTCGCGAAGCGCTAGTCGAACCAAATCACGGCAATCCCGTTCAAGCTGAGCATCCCATTGAACCGTAGCAAAATCAGCCGACATAGTTCCGTTCCTTTGATTCTTGATAGACGCTCTTATCTTACGCTTTTTTAACCGCGGATCCCACAACCATGCTCACTCATTGGCTATCCAGCAAAGACTCAAACTCTTCCTCGGTTAGGACCGTTACGCCGAGCTTCTTTGCTTTGTCGAGCTTGCTGCCCGCTTTTTCCCCTGCGACAAGGTAATCGGTTGACTTTGAGATGCTGCTCGCCGCTTTGCCGCCGGCTTGGAGGATTCTTTCTTTCGCTTCGGTTCGGCTGTGTCGCTGGAGCGTGCCGGTGACGACCAGGGTTTTTCCCATCAGGGGGCCATCGGCTGCACCGGTTTTCGGTTGCTCCTCATCCGTATGTAAGCCACATGCTTTCAGATCACCTAGAACTTGTTGGCCACGTTCGCTGTGAAGGTATTCATGCAGCGACCGGGCAATCTCTTCGCCGATGCCCGATTCTTTGCCATCCACCTGGAACGTAGCCAATTCCTCCTCCGAAGCCTGTGCGAGTGCTTCGATCGAACCATACTGGTTAGCTAAAATGCGTGAAGCAGAGGTGCCAACGTGCCGGACGCCTAGTGCGGCCAAGAGTCGAGCCAAGCCCCTGCTTTTGGACGCCTCGATCCCCGCCAGCAGGTTCTCCACCTTCTTCTCGCCCATTCGGTCGAGCGTAAGCAATTGTTCTCGGCGTTCTTTGAGCCGGTAAAGATCAGCGTAGGAAGCGATGAGCCCCGCTTCAAGCAATTGCTCAACGACCTTCTCTCCCAGGCCATCGATGTCCATTTGCCCTCGGGCTGCGTAGTAGCAAAGCCGCTCCTTGAGCTGCGCGGGGCACTCTGGGTTCGGGCAGTACCGGCCCGACTCGTCGAGTTCCGTCAGCGGCGTGGGCACCGGAGTTGGCGTTTCGGGCGTGTCTTTTTTTTTCGTCTTCTCTTGGGTGCGTTCTGCCCGGCGAAGCTCGGACAGGCGGCGCTGATCGTACTCCGCCACCAATGGCATTCCGCAGGAGGGGCAGACGACCGGTAGCTCAATCGGCTTGGCTCGTCCTGGTCGATGGGGATCGACCACCCGAACCACCTGGGGGATGATTTCCCCCGCTTTCTCTACGAGAACCTTGTCACCGATCCGTACGTCCTTGCGTCGTAATTCACCCGCGTTGTGAAGCGTGGCATGCTGGACCGTGGTGCCCGCGACAAAGACGGGGGTCATTTTCGCCCGGGGCGTTAGTTTGCCCGTCCGGCCTATCTGCCATTCGACTTCCAGCAGCTCCGTCTCTACTTGCTCCGTCGCGTACTTGTAGGCGAGGCACCATCGAGGAAATCGGCTGGTAAAACCAAGCCGCTCTTGCAAGTCAAAGTGATTCACCTTCACCACCACACCATCGGTACCGTAGTCCAGTTTTTCCTTCTCTTGCTCGAACCACTCGATATAGTCCAGCACTTCGTCGATCGTAGCACACGACTTGGCAAGCGGATTGGTTGGCAGACCCCACGCTTTGGACTGCTTTAGCAGTTCTTCTTGGGAGCGAATTTTTGCCCCTACAATTTCACCCGTTCCGTAGGTGATGAGCTGCAAACCTCGTTGGGCGGTGATGGCGGGGTCGAGC
>JAJRUA010000117.1 GCA_024278035.1 Planctomycetota bacterium
CGATGCCGTACTTTGTGCTGGTTGCGGTGAAGTCAAAGGCGGCGCGTCATGCTGTGCCACAGGCGCCGGAACGTGCAAGAAGTGCAACCTACACAAAGGCGCCCCCGGTTGCTGCAAGCTAAAAGAAGCCGTTGCTGAAGAAGCTGCCGACGAGAGCGAAGCTTCTTGAACCGAGTAGAATTCCAGCGCGAAATCCGGATAAAGCCGAAAGTGGAAAGCCTGTTGGTTTTTCCGCTTTCGGCTTTCCCATTTCCGCTTTGTAAAAACTATTCAACCAGGCGTATTTGAGCCCAGCAGCTTGGGTCTTCTTCGTACGGAAAACCGGTACCAAGCGAAAATGTTTGCAGGCCGAGCTGGCGATCAAACAATGCGTACGTAAAACCAAGCTTGGGTTGGCCCGTCGGGTCGCCGACAACCGAGTCGTACCCGCCGAGCGCCACGGCCGGAATACAGCACGAAAGCTCGTAGGACGAATCGGTCACTTTGCTTTTGACCTGCAATTCGCGTGGCCGAACCGGGCGGGCGTTTTCGCGAGCCCGATTGATCAGCATCTGATCCGCAACCGGCTCCTCGGCACTAGGCCCACCACCGCGAGGCAAAAACACATAACGGTGACAGAAACGGGTCGCCCGATGCACGTTGGTCGTTGCCCGCGTGTCGATCCAAAGCTGGAGGCCATCGCTATCTTCAAGCCGCGACTCCCGACACCAAGGCATCTGTTCTTTGCCCTCGACCCGAATCCACCAAGCGAGCCCTTTGTCATTCCAAGCCATCCGCACCTCGGCAGGCGACCGCTCGTTGTCGAGATCGGCCAACTGCGGCAGACGATAACTCTCGTCCAGCACGACGCCATCCTTGAGAGTCCAAATGGTCTCCGACCGTTTGATATCGACTTCAAAACGAAACAAAAAACGGGGCGGGATCAACGCTTCGGCAGGATTCGCGGTATCGGCCATAAGGTTACAGAATCGTGTCTTTCAAAACAGGGGGCATCGCGCAAAGCACGAGTACCTTGGTTCACTCGTGTTGGTTCACTCGCTTTGCAAGTTGGTTTCACAGCCAAGTTGGTTCCATACCGGCCGTCACATAGCCGGCCCGCCACGCGGTCCGGAGCTACCGGCCAACTCACAATCGGCACAGCCCTAAGTTATCACAAAACAGGGCACTTAGAGAACCGCCGACTTTCGTTTCCAGGCGAACGGCAAACGGGTGCTGGTTTGCTGGGAAACGATCGCAAACGAAAAATTATTTGTAATCCGAATCCGCCGGCGTAGGGAGTTGTCTTAGGTTTGCGATGTTCGCGTTGATTGCCGCAGGAGGCGGATTGAGCGGGTCCACCACTTTGCTGCCGTTGGGTGTCAGCAGACGCTGATAAACCAAGTAATCGATGTTGTCGCGAATGTTCTGAACGTTTCCGCCTGCAAACGCAGCAATAAACAAGTCGGGATGCTCGCTCGCAGGCCGGGCATACCGTGTCGCTACTGGACTTCCTGCTGGAGTGGAGTACGAAGAGGCAAGAAAGTTGTCGCGATTGATTAGCTCTAATGTCAAAGGGCTTGGAGCCGTGAAAGGTGGGGAATTGCCAGGATCTATGACATGCCAAACCATGCCAAAAAGTTGCTCGTAGTAGTCAGAGTTGTTGGTGGGGCGTAACCAATTCCCCACATCTTCATCTTTGTGGATGTTTTCCGAGAGGAGCAAGGTCGTGGCCATGCCATCGCGGATATCGTTGCTCCGAAGCGTCGGCGCACTTTGCCCAGGCAACAGATTATGGAAAATCCCGTTGGCTTTATGATCACTGGGGTCGGCTGGGTTAGCAAGGTTGTCGTTTGCTCCCGTGTTAGCAATGTAGGACAAAAACCCCTTTTGGGAATCGGTCTTTACGTCACTAGGACAAATAAAGATGTCCAACCGTGGCGGAGAAAGGTAGTTAAAGCTTACGTTGTTCCCCGAACGCAATTGATCCCAAAGCGAACCGTTGTCGAGGTTGGGGAGCAGCTTGGCCGCCCAACTCACCTCCACGTCTGATACAAGAGGTGTGAGGTTAAATAATTCTCGATCAACCTCAGTACGCTCCAATTGCAAATAACCAGGGAACTTTTGCTTACTAGTCAATTGCGACTGCACCGCGAGTGCAAGGTTTCTCAGATTGTTATTACACTGCGTTTGCCGAGCCGTTTCGCGCGCCGCTTGAATCGCAGGTAGCAGCAACGCCACCAACGTGCCGATGATGGCAATCACAACCAGCAGCTCGACTAAGGTAAAAGCACGATGCGAGAATCGGAGGTGCTTAACTGGTTTTGTAGTGGGTTTCTTAACAAGGTTCATGACAAGGGCCTCTTCGTGTGAGAATTCTGTTCCGCATATCTGTTCCACCGACTTGCCACATACCTCGGGCGGCAAGCGAGTGTTAGGCCGGCTGGATAAAAAGTAGGGAAAAGACTGGAGCCGACCAAGCCATCCTGAATTATCGTCTATTTGAGCATAAAAAGCCAGCACATCGCAAACAGGAAAGCGGGAAAGCTGGCATTCTCCCCAAGACTAGTTAGGAAAGAGATTTGCCACAGAGGCACGGAGGGCCTTGGGAAACAGCTCCTTTTCTCGGTGCTTTCCGTGCCCTCGTGGTTTAATCGGTTCTTCTAGACGGGTAGATGGCGAGCCTTGGGCGTTAATGCCGGAAATGCCGTGTGCCGGTGAATATCATCGGCAGCCCGTGCTGGTTGCACGCGGCGATCACCTCGTCGTCGCGGCGAGAACCGCCCGGCTGGATGATTGCGGCTATCCCTGCCTCGGCGGCCTGGTGGATCGAATCGTCGAACGGGAAGAATGCGTCGGAGGCCAGTACCGAGCCGCGAGTTTGGTCGCCCGCTTTGCGTATCGAGATTTCAACCGAGTCGACCCGGCTCATCTGTCCCGCCCCGACGCCAACAAGGGCTTCGTCTTTGGCAAGCACGATCGCATTGGATTTGACATAGCGGCAAGCGGCCCAGGCAAACTCAAGATCGGCTCGCAAGGCGTCCGTGGGCTGCGATTCGGTTACGACTTGCCAAGTGGCGAGGTCGTCGGCCAAATCGTCAGCCGCTTGGCAGAGCATCCCGCCATCGATTTGGCGAAACACGGGTGCCCCACTGCCTGCCTTGAATTCGCCCGTGCGTAGCAGCCGGACGTTGGCCTTCCATTTGGGTTTGGTGGTCAGCACCTCAAGGGCCTCGGGCGTAAATTCTGGTGCGACAATCGCTTCGACAAATTTTCCGGGCTGAGCAAGAAACTCAGCCATCGGCCCATCGACCGGCACGTTGACACCAAGCACCGAGCCAAAGGCGCTCAGCGGGTCGCCGGCCCACGCCTTTTCGACGGCCTCGGCAAGCGTCTTGCCCGTGGCCGCGCCACAAGGGTTGCTATGCTTCAGCACGGCTACGCCAGGCTGGGGTAGCGAACGGGCAATCGCGAGTGCGGCATCCAGATCGAGCAAGTTATTGTAAGAAAGCTCTTTGCCATTGAGCTGCTCGGCATCCACCAGGCTCCCCGCACCGCCGCCTTTCAAAGCGTACAAAGCGGCCGACTGATGCGGGTTTTCGCCATAACGGAGCGTCGCGCGGCGCTCGAGCGAGAGGCTGACTTGCGGCGCAAACGAAGGTTCGTCCGTCGTTTCGTCTGGGGTTTCTTCTGGGGTATTGAGCTTCGCAAAATAGGCCGCAATGGCGGTATCGTAGGCAGCGGTCAGTGCAAAGGCAGCGCCGGCCAGTTCGCGGCGAAGCTCGTGGGTCGTGCCGCCGGAGGCCTTGAGTTGCTCGGCAATCGCATCGTATTGCGAGGGTTGGGTAGCGAGCGTGACAAAAGCATGGTTCTTCGCCGCCGAACGAACCATCGAGGGGCCGCCGATGTCGATTTGCTCGATCGCTTCTTCGGGAGTCACGCCCTCGCGAGCGACCGTTTGCTCGAAGGGATAGAGATTCACCACGACCAGGTCGAGCATTTCGATGCCGTGTTCTTGGGCCGCGGCCATGTGTTGCGGGTTATCGCGACGGCAAAGCAGGCCGCCGTGGATTTTGGGATGCAAGGTTTTGACCCGCCCATCCATCATTTCCGGAAAACCGGTGTAGTCGGCCACGTCCCGCACCGCGACGCCGGCCTCTTCGAGATAACGCCGCGTGCCTCCCGTGCTATAGAGTTCGACGCCAGCGGCAACCAATTCGCGGGCAAAGCGGTCGAGGCCGGTTTTGTCGCTGACACTAATCAGCGCACGTTGGAGAGGCAGAGAGCGAGGCATGTTGAACTTCGGAGTTGGGATTGTCGGATGGAGATTTGAAGGGACGATCACGATAGCACTTCGCTAGGCCCTAGGGAACTCCCAGAAAGCCCAAGGATTGCAATCCTTGGGGCCTTCAGAGAAATCGCAAACGACCGCGAACTCTTTGAAGTGTGTTGCGTATTAGAGGGGGAACACGCAGCCGGCATTCACGAAGAGCCGGCTTTTTACAGCAGGACGCTGTCTTTTCATTTGGAGCGATTTTCGCATCCAGTTTTCAGTAGATCGCCAATCGCTTTCGGCACCAGTTTAGGCGAGTAGGCCGCACTAGCGGCGCTATCGGTGTGGCCGGCACAAACCAATCAGACGTTGCCCTCGGTTCGAGACATGCAATCGGCTGGGCAGCAGGGTTCTCGAAAGGTCTGTGACGGTCGCGAGGGGTTCGTGGGCCAAAGATTTCCGAATCAGTTCGGCAGGATTTTTGACCCTCCCATTTCTGTGACCTATACTGAAATGGGCCGCAAAACAGACCCTTTTGCTGTCCGTACGCACTGATGACTCGCCGCAGTGTGTGAACGCCAACTTGGCGGAAGCGATGCGATCTCCCCAACACACGGAACGAGCAACCAATGCAGATTCGGGTCTCCGCACAATTCAATCGATCAGGTGCCGTCGGGTTTCGGCGAGCTTGGTCTCTCATGATCGCCGTAGCTCTGTTCGGGGCTAGCGTTTCGGCGCCGGTTTTTTCGCAAACTGGCCTCGAACCAGTAACGATTTCTCCCGAGGCTTTGCCGCGTGCTTCGGTCAATTCGGTTATCGAAAAAGGCTTGCGGCTTGAATCGAGCCACCGATGGGGCGAAGCACTCACCCACTACGAAGACGCGCTGCGAGAGCATCTCGGCAACGACAAGCTTGAGAAGCGGCACGACATTGCCAAACTGCATTACAGTTTGGGTCGCAGATACCATGATCGCAGTTTCAAACAATCGATAGCGACTTTGAGTCGCCAACAATCGCTCGCGCTTTACTCCGAGCTTCTGCAAAAGACCAGCACCCACTACGTAAGCATTCCTCCTTGGCGATCGCTGGGAGTTCGCGGCACCACGGCCATCGATATCGCGCTTGCCGACAACGACTTCGTGGCGGCAAATCGCTTGAATCTTACTGCCGATCAGCTCTCGGGGTTGCGGCGTGAAATGTACCAACTGCTTGGTCGACGAACGATTAAGAACTCTCGCGACTTGGTTACGATGGCCTCGGAAATAGCCCATCTGACTGAAGCTCGAACAGGCCTTTCCTTTTCGGCGACGATCATGGAGTTTGTTGCCGCAGCGGCTAGCGGTCTCGACGACTACTCGGCCTATCTGACCGCCGATCAGCTTCGCGAAGTTTATTCGCAGATCGAGGGGAATTTCGTCGGGCTCGGTGTTGAGCTTAAAGCCGCAGACGGAGCCTTGCTGATTGTCCACGTCATTCCAAACAGCCCGGCCGAACGGGTAGGCATTCTGGCCAAAGATCGTATCATCGCGGTCGACGGCAAGAGCACCGCCGAGATGTCGACCGACGAAGCGGCTGCCATGCTGACCGGAGTAGAGAACTCTTGGGTTCGCGTAACCGTCTCTTCGCCTACGGTCGAGCCACGAGTACTCAAAATCCGCCGCGAGCATGTCGAGGTGCCTAGCCTTGAGGATGTGAAAATCATCGATTCCGACGATGGAATTGCTTACTTGCGAATCCCCACATTCCAGAAAACAACCAGCCGCGATCTCGAAGCGGCCTTGTGGGACTTGCATCGCAAGGGAATGCGTTCCTTGATTCTCGATTTGCGAGGAAACCCAGGCGGGCTGCTGACTTCTTCGGTTGAGGTTGCCGACAAGTTTCTGACGCAGGGCAACATTGTTTCGACTCGGGGCCGTAGTGCTCAGGAAGATTTTAACTACCAAGCCCACTACGGCGGCACCTGGCGAGTGCCGTTGGTTGTGCTGATCGACGGTGATAGTGCGAGTGCGAGCGAGATTTTCGCGGGGGCAATTAAAGACAACGATCGCGGCACCATCGTCGGCACGACTTCCTTTGGCAAAGGCTCGGTCCAAGGGATTTTCCCGCTCGGCTATGCCGGGGCAGGCATTCGGCTGACTACCGCCAAGTTTTTCTCGCCCAAGGGCACTCCGATAAGCCATCGGGGGGTTGAGCCTCACGATCGGGTGCAGGTAAGGGCAAAACCTGTCGGCAGCGACATGACCAACGTCAACCAGCATGTCCAAGATGCGATTCTGGAGCTTGGCATTCAGGCGGCACGCCGAAGGGTTGCAGCTCGCTAGGATGAGGAATCGCCGGAAGATTCCCCGTTCTTTCCCCTCGGCAGGCTTTTTAGGGCAGTTGACGAGTCCTAGGCCACGGCGGATAATGAGGGGCCTCTCTCGAAGCCACTGGTTCCCCTTTTTACTCCATCTGATTTTCCTATGCCCTACGACGACGAAGATGACCTGTTTGTTGATGATTTCGACTTTGTAGATGACGACGAAGACGAAACCACCGAAGAAGAGCAGGCCCAGGTCGAAGAAAAGAAGCCGGAGCCACCAGCAAAGCCAAAGCGCAAGCCCTCTTCCCGAGGTGGACGACGAGGCTCGAAACCC
>JAJRUA010000118.1 GCA_024278035.1 Planctomycetota bacterium
CCCGTCGATTCCGAGCGGCTTCGCGATGTCAGGCGGCGAGATTTGCAGCGGTTCTTCGCTAACTTTGATGCTTCGTGGCGTCAAAAGCCGGGCTGGCGAGCGACCCACGTGATTTCTTCTGGCAATTTTCTGCTTGTTATTTCCCCCGAATCCGATCGACTGCACTGCCTGAATCTGAAAACGGGCAACCCGGTTTGGGACCAGCCCATTGCCCAAGGGCTGGCGTTGGGAGCCGTAACGCGTCTACCACAAGGCGAGGCAGTCCTCCTTGTCGAAGCCAATGCGGTTAGTGCCCGGGACGTAGCTACAGGCAAGCAGCTATGGAGAATCAACACTCGGGCAGGGGACCCGCCAGCAGGAGCCGGCCTATTGGTTGAGAATCGTTTCTTACTGCCGCTCTCTTCGGGCAGACTGGCGACGGTGTCGCTAATCGACGAGAAGCCGACATTGGAACAGATCGATCTGGGGATTGATCCATTCGATACGGCACCGGAGGGAGGAGCGCTCGCCTACCATCGTGGAGCGATTTACGTAAGAACGAGTACCGCCCTAGCACGCTATGACCAACAGCCGGCGAAGAACCTGTCCGACTCCGAGCGAAGAGCCCGGCTCACCGCCTCGCTATTGCTTGAAGCACAAGAAAATCTAAGCGTTGTTTCAGCCGTGGCCGAGCAACTGAAAGAAAAAGTCAAAGACCGTTCAGGACGGCGGCAAATAGCGATCTTCCAGATCGAAGCCGCCAGCCAGAAGGGCGATTTATCCCAAGCAATCTCCGCCGCTTGCCAATTGGCGGCTCTCGACCCCACCGAAGCGGTTGTCGTAGGTCTCTCGGGGGAACGGGTGGCTGCTGACCGCTGGGCTTCGGCACAGTTAATCCGGCTTTGGAAGGAGGCAAGCAGCGATGCCCAGCAAGAAGCTCAACTGCGGTTGCAAGACGATGGGAACGAGGAAAAGGACCTACCGACTTTCGAGGCGTTGATCAGCATTTTAGGTTTTGTACCCGATTTTTCAACGCAGATGGCTGAGAAACTCAATACGGAACAAAAAAACGTCTTAGCCGATCGGCTTGCACTATGGATGCCCACGGCAATTGAACGATCACCTAATGCAACTTCCGATGCCTGGTCAACCCAACAGGTGACCGCAGAGCTAGCGAGACTTGAAACTCCTGTCGAAACAACACGTCGTTCGCCCGTGTTCCGTCATCGTGAAACATCCAAAAGTGATCGGCGGCTTAGCCTTAGGCAGGGCGGCCCCCCCGCTGAGGTGCCGCGCGAATGGCGATTGATCGGGCAGCCGAGCGAAGCTCGCGATCTGATGGGGACCAACAACGAGGGCGAACGAATGACTTCGCTCCATTTGCCTGAGACGATGGCTACCTCGGTACGCAAGCCGGGGGTAGGGCACCCTAACCATTGGCAGTGGGGGCCCTATCTGATCCTTGGCATCGAAGGCGAAGCGTATGTCTACGACGTTCGGGACCGTATCGACACCGACAGCAGGCTCTGCTGGTCCACCGCCTCGAACGACAACGCACCGCCACAAGTCATCCGCTTGCATAGGGGTAGCGGTGTCCATCTCTCCTTTGCCGGTGAAAGCCCTGCTCAGATTCTTTGGGTCGGCTCGAAGGGAGTTGTTTTGCAGCGTGGAAAGCAGGTGGAATGTCGTGATTTACTCACGGGGCGACAATTGTGGCAGCGGCGTTTTGCGACAGTCCAACGAATCCTTGGCGATGACCAACAGCTTTACGTCGCAACAAGCAAACGCTCAGGCAAGGTGCTCTCGCTTGTGGACGGAAGCCCACTCAGGAAATGGCATCCGCCCCATGGCGATTGGCAAATCGCCCAGGAGTCGCGTTTATTGGTAACAACTCGACATGAAATTCGCCTTCATGATGTTCGCGTCGATGAGAACGCACCCGTTTGGAGCCAAGCGTTGGCCCCGGGTTCGTTATGGGCGCAAATTGACGACCATCGCTTCGCAACACTCAACTCGACCGGCGAATTAGCGCTGTTCGACTTACAAAGCCAATCGCTGAGCGAGGGCCCTCTCTTTCAGACTCGATTGCAAGTGCCCCCCAAACCAAAGTCGTTGCACGTCTATGGGGTCGGTAAGCGATTGCTGGTTCTAGTGAACGAAGCGGGGGCCGAACAGCACCGTACGCTTGGGCGCTCACCGATTCGTGGCGAACCACTCGTCACCGGCAAGGCTTATTGCATGAATCGAGAGACGGGCGAGCGACTTTGGCAGAGTCCCGCCTCGCTTGAGGGAGAAGCCTTCTTGCCCGTGCCGATCGAAGGCAGCCCCGTCGCTTTCTTTGGATCGCGTCAAACGATTCCGGGCATGAGCGATGCGGCGAAGATTCAGAACCGACTTGTGGTGATCGGTATGGCAAGCGGACGAACGCTCTACCGAAACGATATGCTTCCCTCCACAGGGGCTCAATCCCCTCGCTTTTGGGTCCAACGAGAGCAGCCCCCCTTACCTCGTCTTCTGATATCATTCGGGCCCGCTCGGCTAAGGCTCGATCTAACGCGTTCGCCCAGCCCTCCATCGCCTCCCTACCATGCGGTTATCGAACGACGTGATGCTTCCTCTGGCAACAATCTATCAGGTCTCGGTCGCGACCTCGGACGGTTGTTTCAGTCGATGGTTACGCCTGAAACGGAAGATAAGGAATAAGGGTAACCGTTCACAGCACCCAACAAAAAGGGTAACCGCTAATGAACGCGAAGACAGGAAGCAATAGGAAGCAATAGGAAGCAATGATTACTGAGCGAAGGGCCCTACGCCGTTTGCCGATCCTTTGGCATAATGTGGGTACTCTCGACCAGCCCTTTCATAAAAAAGAAGATACCCGTGACGGCCCAAGTTATTCGGATCGAAGACGCTGCCAGCGGCTGCTCGGCTGAGGTGCTCATCAGCCTTGGCTTTAATTGCTTTAGCTGGAAGACGCCTTCAGGGGATGGGGTCCGCGAACAAATAGGGGCCGAAGCCGGTTTTGAGGGGGGGGAGAAACGCCCTTCAGGCTCAGGCATCCCGCTGCTTTTTCCTTTCCCTGGACGAATCCGTGGCGGCGAGTTCGAGTACAACGGTGTTCGACGCAAGCTTAAAAAGGCGGATGGCCGAGAAAACGCGATCCATGGATTCGCCTTCGACAATCCTTGGCGACTTAAGGAACAAACAAGCGACAGCGTTACGGCTGAGTTTTGCCCCTCGATCGACGCTCCGCATACGCTCGACCAATGGACCGGTGATTACACCCTTACCGCGACTTATCGGATCACGGCTGTTCAACTGATCTTGGAACTGGTCGCTAAGAACACGGGCACCGCGCCACTCCCCTACGGCTTCGGCACGCACGCTTACTTCCGCTTGCCACTTTCTGAAGCGAGCGATCCCGAGGCAACCATCGTTCGGGCCCCGATTGATAAGGAATGGACCAATATCGATTTACTTCCCACCGGAGACTTAAAGCCGATCACTCCGGCGGACCCTTCGCCCGAAGGCAACTCACTTGCTGGACGCACGTTTGACACAGCCTACCGGCTCACACCGGGTGGCACAGTAACCGAACTGATCGATCCAAAGACAGGCAGGGGCCTTCGGCAGACGTTCGACGATTCGATGACTTGCTGCGTCGTCTACACTCCCGCTCACCGCGAAGCGATTTGTATTGAGCCATACACCTGCACACCCAACCTGTTCGAAATGCAAGCCGCCGGCCACGCCGCAGGGCTACGCGAACTCGCCCCGGGAGCAACCTACGAAACCAAGATCACGTTAGAAACGTTCAAGTCCGAATAAACGGTCGAGCCAAACGGTTCGAGCCATCAGTCGGCGTGGTCATGGTCATGATGGTCCTCGTCCTCACCCCCGTCCACCTCGCTCCCGTCCACCTCGCTCCCGTC
>JAJRUA010000119.1 GCA_024278035.1 Planctomycetota bacterium
ATCCGTTGCTTGCCGCGGCGGCAGGCGTTTTGTTTCTCATTGCCCAAGCACCGATGGTGTGGTACTGGCGACAGGCGCTCCTGGCACTAGGCCAACCAGCACCGGTACGCAACACGGTGATCGCTTACTACCTGAGCCAGATCGGTAAGTATGTTCCTGGTAAAGTGATGGTCGTTCTCTTACGCACAAAGCGAATGGTGCGTGAAGGAGGTCGTGGCCGAACCATCGCGGCAAGCGTCTTTCTCGAAACGCTCACACTCATGGCCGTCGGTGCCGTGGTGTCCGCCGGGTTGCTCGTGGTGATGTCTGGAGGAGAAACGGACAAAAGAGGTTGGCTTATTGCGCTGGCTGTCGGCCTAGCGGCCGGTTGTCTGATTCCCACGGCCCCTCCCATCGCAAGACGGCTTATTGAACGTCTTGCCCCGCCGCTCGAAGAAGCCGACTCCGCCATGCGACGCGGTCTGACCGTACCGCTGATGTTCGAAGGGTGGTGTGCGTCGCTCGTCACTTGGTTCGGGCTGGGCATGAGCGTTTGGCTAGCAGCCTGGTCGGTCGGTGCGACCGGTGCTGACGGGTGGCGGATGGCTTCGCTTTGGATTTTGACGGCGTCGCTGCCCATGGTAGCCGGTTTTCTCTCTTTATTGCCGGCGGGCGTGGTCGTTCGCGATGGCTTGATGCTCGGCCTTTTAGCCCCGGTTCTCGGCGAAGGAGCCGCTTTGGCCACGACGATTGCCGTTCGGCTTATCTGGGTTGTCTCAGAGGCGACGCTCTGTGTTATTCTATATGGAGCCACTAAAAGTCGTTCGTCAGAAGTTGCTCGGCGCTAATTGAGACCCGTGTCATTTTGCGAGCCGTGCCGTCTCGCCCTTACGCACGCCGTGGTCGGGACGACACGGCTCGCAACGAACGACTATCGCCTCGCTCCCCCCTTAGTTTTTCTCTATGACTCGATCGTTATCCATCGTTGTCCCCCTGCTCAATGAAGAGGCGTCGCTACGCGAGCTCCATCGCCAGATCAACGCTGTCGCTCAGCAGAACGCCTACGATTTGCAAATTTTGCTGATCGACGATGGCTCGACCGATGGTTCTTGGCAAGTGATTGAAGAACTCGCGACGAAAGACCCCGCGGTCGAAGGGATTCGGCTACGACGGAACTTCGGAAAATCGGCGGCACTGGCTGCCGGTTTCTCTGCGGCACAGGCTCCGATCATCGTCACCATGGACGCTGACCTACAAGACGACCCGGCAGAGATTCCTAAACTGCTGGCCAAGCTCGACGGCAATGCCAAGGAACCGAAGTTCGATATCGCCAGTGGTTGGAAACGCCTGCGGCACGACCCTTGGCACAAACGATGGCCGTCGCTCGTGTTCAACACGCTCGTTAGTTGGTTAACCGGCGTTCGGCTGCATGACCACAACTGCGGTCTCAAGGCGTACCGACGCGAAGCGCTCGAAGAGGTGCATCTTTACGGAGAACTCCACCGCTTTCTGCCGGTACTCGCTGCCGCACGAGGTTATCGCACCACGGAAGTGGCGGTCAACCACCGAGCGCGCGAGCATGGGAAATCGCACTATGGTGTTTCTCGCATCGTGAAAGGCCTGCTTGACGTAATGACCGTAAAGTTCCTCACCGGCTACGGCGATCGGCCCCAGCATGTGTTGGGCGGTATCGGAATGCTGGCCTTCTTGGGCGGTTTTATCGGACTGTCCTACTTGGCTCTTCACTGGATCGTTTCTCGAACCGTACCTGGTTGGGAGCCTATCCACTTGCACGAGACGGCAGCCCTTTTCTATTCGCTTGGGCTGGTTTTGGTCGGATCGCAGTTCCTGTCGGTTGGCCTCTTGAGCGCCATGATTACGGCCTCGCTCTCCTGTGAACAACCGGTCTATTCGATTCGAGAGATTGCCGTCGGCAAAAGTTCACACGATGAAGGGGAAGCGACGTGACCAAGGTATTTTCCGAGACCGACCAGCGCCGCGCCCTTCGCTGGAGTGTTTATGCCGTGCTTATCGCCCTGGCCTTCGGTCAGGCGGCGGGGAAGATTCTGGCCGTCAACGCGGTGAATGTCGCGGCCTTCGAACAACGGCGCGTTTCGGACGCAATGAAGAGCGCGCAGCGCGAGCTCGAACAAAAGGGCTTCGTTGGCGAGGAGCTTGCCAGTCGCATTGAAACCCAACGCGATTCGATCGAAGGGAAGCTTCGCTTGCAACGCCCGTTCCTCAGCGGCAACGATCGGAGCCGCTGGATGGCGATTCGCGCGATCGCCGAGAAGGGCACGCCGGAGATCGATCCGTTCCTTGAAGAGCCCGCGTGGGATACGCTCGACATGGTTCAGCACCGTGGCCGAGACGGTGAGTTGCACCTCTACAGCAGCAAGCCGCCACTTCTGTTGGTATTGCTTGCCGCTCCCTATTGGTTGCTGATGCAAGTGACCGGCCTGACGCTGGGAACGCACCCCTACGAATTGGGGCGGGCGATGCTGTTGGCCATCAACGGTGGATCGTTCGTGGTGATGCTTGTGTCGGTTGCCCGCCTCGTCGAGCGATGGGGCGAGCAAGCAACCGATCTTTTCGCAACCGACTTCGCCAAAATTTTTGCGGTTGCCGCCGCTGCCTTCGGCACGATGCTTTCAGCGTTTGCGCCGGTCCTCAACAATCACCTCATCGCCGCTGCGGCGACCGCAGTCGCTTGCGATGCCTGGTCTCGATTGGTAACCAACGAGGACAAATCCCTGCCGGGCGTTTCGATCCTTGCAGGTCTCGCAGCTGCGTTTGCTGCGGCCAACGAACTACCGGCCCTTGCGCTGCTTGTTTTGTTGGGGCTCTCTCTTCTAAGGCGACGACCGAGCGAAACGCTTACCTATTTCATGCCCGCGGCACTCCTAATCACGGCAGCCTTTTTTGGAGCCAACTATTGGGTTCATGATAGCCTTCGCCCTCCCTACGCTCACCGAAGCCCAACCGACGCCGCTGACAACTGGTACGACTACGAATACACGGCCCGCGGCAAGACGCGTGAAAGCTACTGGCGCGATCCCCAGGGGATCGACAAGGGCGAAGCCTCTCGGTCGACCTACGCCTTGCACGTGCTCATAGGGCACCACGGTGTCCTCTCGCTCACGCCCGTTTGGGCACTTTCGCTTCTTGGCGGAGCGATCGTGCTTCTCAAACAAAAAGATTGGCGGCGCGAGTTTGTCCTCATTTCGCTCGCTATCACCACGGCGTGCCTCGTTTTTTATATCGGCCTGAGGCCTCAGGCCGATCGTAATTACGGGGGCGCAACCAGCGCGTTTCGCTGGCTCTTTTGGATCGCACCGATGTGGCTCGCTCTGATCCCCCCTGCCGTCGCCACCTTCTGCTGCTGGCCGAAGGGCCGCTCGCGACTGGCTCTCGCCGCTTGCTGTACAATGCTCGTCTTCTCCGCCCTGTCGGCCAGCTATCCGACCTGGAACCCTTGGACGCAACCTTGGATTTACCGTTGGCTAGAGCACCTTGGGGTGACTGTGCTGTGATAGGGGGCCTGCGCTAGCAACTTTGCTCTCAGCGTCCCCATTTGTCGGCTCAACCGGGCCCTTCCGATGGTTTGGCTCATGCGCCAATACAGGTTCATCGGTAGGCTTACGCCCACCGCTCGCCGATCATCGCTTATTCTGACATTGGTTAGGAGCTATGAACGGTTACACAAAAAAAGACCGCGTCCCGAGGGACGCGGTCTTTTGGTTATGTCCTTTCATCCATCGGCAAGATCAATCTAAAAACCCAACCAACTCCGCACTACGGCTTGGCTGCTGTAGCTTGCGGACCGCTTTGGCTTCGATTTGACGGATTCGTTCACGCGTAACTTTGAAGATGTGGCCCACCTCTTCGAGCGTGTAGCTGTAGCCGTCGCCCAGGCCGTAACGAAGCTTGATGATCTCTCGTTCACGGTAGCTGAGCGTCTTGAGTACCTGGACAATTCGACCGCGGAGCATCTCTTGGGCCGCACCAATGGCGGGGCTCTCCGCACCGGCGTCGGGCAGGAGGTCGCCAAATTGGCTATCTTCGCTGTTGCCAACCGGTCGGTCGAGGCTAATCGGATAGCGGCTCATCGCCAGGACGCGACGTGCCTCTTCGATGGTACAATCCGCGGCGACGGCGGTCTCTTCGAGCGTTGGTTCGCGACCCAGTTTTTGGAGCAAGCCACGCGAAACATTACGCACACGGCTCATGGTCTCGACCATGTGGACCGGGATGCGAATCGTACGGCTTTGGTCGGCGACGGCCCGAGTGATCGCTTGGCGAATCCACCAAGTAGCGTAGGTGCAGAACTTGAAGCCACGACGGTACTCAAACTTATCAACCGCCCGCATCAGGCCAGCGTTGCCTTCTTGAATAAGGTCCAAAAATGAAAGTCCCCGGTTGCGGTATTTCTTGGCAATCGAGACCACAAGCCGCAAGTTACCTTCGGAGAGGCCACGCTTGGCACGTTGGTACTCGGTATGCACACGGCGAAGTTGGCGAACTCGGTTTCGAAGGCTTGTGGGGGTCTCTTGCAGCGCTCGAAGCGTGCTGCGGTACTCTTGGATGACCGGTTTGCGCTCCGACATGGGGCGACGCTTTTTCTTCATTCGCGCCATTTGAGTACGAAGTTGCTCAACGCGGCGATGGAATTTCTTGAGCGTTTCGATCATCGGCTCAATCCGTTGGGTACGAAGGCCAAGCTCTTCGATGAGCAGCACCGCCCGACAGCGTCGCTGGTCAAGCCGCTCCCAAGCCGCCTTGCGTTCGGCCGGTTTGCACGATTTGCTGGTAGCCAGCTTGTAATCTTCCGTATTACGATCGAGCATGATCGTTAGGGTGCGCAAGTTGTGTGGCAGGCGGCCAAGGATTTGTTCCTTTTCAAGCCGATCGGTGACCGACACCTGGACGGTTCGGTCAAACGGAAGTTCGCCCCGATGAACCCGTTCGAGAACTTTCACGGCCGACCGCATGACATAGTCACAAGCGATCAGCTTACGACGAAATGCAGTGCGAGTGACCTCAATGCGGCGAGCCAAGCAGATTTCTTCTTTACGGGTAAGCAGCGGAATCTCGCCCATTTGGGTGAGGTACATGCGAACCGGGTCATCCGACCAGGACTCGCCCGCATCGGCGCTCAGCAGGCCTTCGTCTTCCTTATCTTCTTCCCGTTCGATAGCGCCGGCGGTTGCCGCCCGCAACACGGCTGCATCGTCATCGCCATCGTTCTCCCCTTTGTTACGCCCCGAGGTGACGGATCGAGAGAGTTCAGCGCCAGCGGCACCTTCGGCAGACAGGTCATGGTCCATCAATGCTTCGTACAAAATTATTTACTCCTAACCGTGAATAAAGCGTGAATAAAAACGGGGCGTCATTCGCTTCGCAGGGGTAAAAGGCCAGCTCCGTGGGAGGGAATCAGGACCTGATACGAGCAAGGGCGAGGGCGCTTCTGTTGGGGAGGGAATTGCCCCTGTACTGATACAAGCACGGAGTACTGAACAAGTACGGGGGCGTTCGTGTTGGGTAAAGTTTGCTAGCTCAGCTTTCGTTGTATTTTCTTCGGGCGGGGGGGATCGTTTCTTCTCGTGCGTCTTTCATTTCACCAAGCAACGAGCAACGAAGTTTAACACCCTCTGGGAAGGGGGCTTGCGCCAGGCCGCATTTGGTAAAGGATTACGTTCACGTTGAGTTATCCACATGGCCTTCTATTGCGCCCAGCTAAGTTGGAACACTCGTAAATGGAAACATGTAGTTGGTGTACGGCGTGGCCGCGTTATTCGTTCACTGCTAGCGTAGCTAAGGCAATGAAAACTGGTCGCGCCTTGGTAAATCGGAGGGTGATCTTCTACTTACGTTTTCTGACGCTCCGGTTTCATCTCTTGCCGTAAGGCACAAGTCGCGTTGAGCCATTCGAGGCCCATAAAACCAGCAGGGTAGCGAAGCGGAAGCACAGTCGTGGTAGCAGAAGCAAAGGTGGGTGGGAGCTAGGCGTAGCGGGGGGGTATCGCTCGTGGGGGAAAACGAAAAGGTTCGCTACTCTGCTGGTTGCGCAAACCTAGGCCAACACTCCTGTTGGCCCACTGCGACGCAACCACCTCGTGCTGCACCCAAGCGACACAGCTAAGGACACAGCTAAGGACACAGCAAGCGACGAAACCTGTTACTTATTCCTCTCCACACGGCCTTCCCAAGGGAGGATCGCTACCAGCGATCGAATCGGCATAATTATACTCACCCCGACCTCTCGGTCCAGTCTTTGCGGTCATAAAATTGAGAAAAAACGACTACCCAGAGACGCAGGGCCGAAAACGAAGGGGGAGTTGATGGGGCCAAGGCGGCTAACACCGCCAGGACAAATAGGGGGAGGATGGTTGTCCCCTGCGGGCGATCGGATCAGAATAGACCCCTTAGCCGTCGCGTTATTGTCCCCTTTCCTGCCCCGAGGCCTCTGTGGCAACGCAATACCTTCTCCCTTGCCAGTGCGGCAAAACGATCGCTGTGAGCCCTCGCCAGGCAGGCGACCACATCGCCTGCGATTGTGGCACGGTGGCCGAAGTCCCTACGCTTCGCCGATTGCGTGAATTGCCTACCCAGGAACTAATCGAGACGACCGAGCCCGCTTGGGGCCTCCGCCAGGGAGTCCTTGCGGCGGGGCTAGTTGGGGTGCTGGCCCTCTCCGCGGCAGCAGGTTGGCTCATTTTCACTCAGCCCGCCTCTCCAGAGCCTTTCGATGCGGTGGCTCGTCAAAAAGTGGTTACGTCGGGCATCGACAAAATAACGCCTGCCCAAGCATGGTTGATGTGGTCCAATGCCTACGAACCTCTTGCTAACCGGGGCTTCCAGCTACTTCAAAACCCCGAAGAATTGAACACCCTTCACCAAATTGAGGTCTCCCAAGCCAATCGCTCGTGGCTTATCAAAATCACGGGTGGCCTGCTCGCCGTTACCCTGGCTGCTTACGCCCTGCTGCCCCGTTCTAGCTAACTCGTTCTAGCTAAACCTGTTCTTGCTAAACCTGTTCTTGCCACCCCCTTTCCCGGCCTCCCCACTGCCTGCGTCCCCTCTCCACTGCCTGCATTATGCCGACGAGCTACGGCTCGAAGCGGGGGGCGTTGTACGCTCGATTCTCGATCTGACCGCGATGCTCGCTCGCTGCGGCGTACGAGTAACGATCCTTACGGGCGACGCCTCGGGTGCTCCCGACCCGTGGAAATCGCCTAAGCTGCCCTCGGAAAACAAGCCGGTCTCGGATAATCTTCCCCGAGTGATTGAAATCAATCGGGCCCTCTTCCCCTGGAAACGCTCTGCAGCGGATCGGTCGGAGATTAATAAAGCCATTGCTTCGGCCGATGTGGTTCATCTTCATACGGTTTGGGACCCTTTTAATTTGACCATCGCTGCCGCCGCTCGGCGGGCTGGTGTCCCCTGGGTTCTCACGGCTCATGGAATGCTCGACGACCAGTGCATGGAGAGCCAGTCGCTCAAGAAGCAGATTTATCTTCCGCTCGTCGGTCGCCGACTGATTGAGTCGGCCAGTCGTGTTCACTTCACTGCCACAGGAGAGCGCGACCAATCGCTCAAGCGAGCCCCTGCCATGCGACCTGTCGTCCTCCCGCTGGTGATCGATCTGCCACCGCTCGAAACCCTCCCCAGTACTACTCTCGCACGCACCGAGTTCCCTATCCCCTTTGCCTCAGGCGAACCGGTGCTACTTTTCCTAGGCCGGGTCCATCCGATTAAGGGAATCGACCTGTTGATCGAAGCGCTGGGGCAAGTGATTCGGCGAGGCACCCCAGCCCAACTCATCGTCGCCGGTCCTGCTGAGCCGGGTTACCGAGAAGAACTGGAACGCGTCGCTAAGAAGAACAAAATTACCAGCCAGGTCCATTTTGTTGGCATGCTTCATGGCGACATAAAGCTCTCCCTCTACAGGGCCTGTGACCTTTACGTTCTTCCCTCGCTTCACGAAAACTTTGGTATTGCGCTGGTCGAAGCGATGGCCTGTGGCGCGGCGGCCGTCACGACCCGCTCGGTCAACATTTGGCCCGAGGTAGAACGCTACGGTGCAACGGTGGTAGGAAATGTCTCTGAAAACTCCGCCGGGGATGAAAACTCCGTTGGGCCTGAAAACTCCGTCGAGTCGCTTGCCAGTGGCCTGCAACAATGCCTTAACAACCTGGACAGCGTACGCGAGCGGGCGCTTGCCGGTCGAGAGGGCTTACGTGAATGGCTCGAACCCAAGCGAATTGGCGAGCAGTACACCCAAATGTATCGCGATGTGGTCGCCGAGAACGGCGCTGAGAAGGACGCCGCGCGTTAGCAGCCTGCCCCGCAGGACCAAAAACCCGAGTCGCTTCGGATAGCGAGCCAAGCGACGTACTCGGATGAAAAAGAGAGAGCAACAACAGCACGCGGTACGGATCGTAATGCAACTGATGGTTGCCTGCGCTGTTTCGATCTCATGCGGACGATTATGCGAGCCAGAAAACCAGGGCGCAAGTTTAACTAAACTACGCCTATTGCCTGGTCTTTCGTGGCGCAAATCTTGTGACGAATGGTATTGGGCGGTAACCGTTCACGAGTCAAAAAAAGCGGACCGCTAATGAGCGCGAATAAACGCTAATAAACGACTTCAACGGCAAAAATCCATCCGGGAAAATCGGTAAAAAGTGGGCCTTACGAAAAAAGAAGGAAGTTAAAAAGGGGGGATTTCGGGCGGGTAAAAGTGTTGGAATTAGCGATTATTAGCGTTCACCAGCGGTTAAAACGGCTTTCGTCGTGAACGGTTACGATTGGGCGTGGCCCCTTTTGCAGGGGTCGCTAAAGTCCGAGATTTTCTTGTGTAGGCTCGGAGCCAGTCCCCTTTTTTAACGGCGGCTAGGCGCCGTCTTGGTGGCACGGGCGTAATAGCAACCTGATGTTACGTCGGTTAGAGTTGAGTTGGTTCG
>JAJRUA010000120.1 GCA_024278035.1 Planctomycetota bacterium
GCGACGATTTGTCCGCCGGCGATGCCGCCTCCTGGGCCGAGATCGATGACCCAGTCGGCAGATCGGATAACCTCGAGGTTGTGTTCGATCACGAGGACGGTGTGCCCAAGGTCGACCAGTTGTTGCAGGACAATTAGCAGGCGGCCGATGTCGTCGACGTGGAGGCCGGTGGTCGGTTCGTCGAGAATGTAAAGCGTCTTGCCAGGAGAGGGTCTGCCCAGTTCAGCGGCGAGCTTGATCCGTTGGGCTTCGCCTCCCGAGAGAGTCGTCGAACGCTGGCCTAGGGTAAGATACCCTAGTCCTACTTCTTCTAGGCTTGTGAGCATGCGGTGGATTGAGGCGTGGTTTTCGAAAAAATCAGCCGCTTCGTCGATGCTCATTGCGAGGACGTTGGCAATGGATTTTTCGCGATACCGCACGGCAAGTGTTTGCCGGTTGAATTGCCGACCGTGGCAGATTGGGCAGTCGACGAACAAATCGGGCAAGAATCGCATTTCGATTTTCTGGACGCCTTGGCCTTGGCACTGCTCGCAGCGGCCCCCTTTGGTGTTGAAGCTAAAACGGCCCAGTTTGTAGCCAAGCTGCTTGGCATGTTTGGTGCCCGCGAAAACGCGGCGAATTTCGTCGAACACGCCGGTGTAGGTTGCCGGATTCGATCGGGGGGTGCGGCCGATCGGCGATTGGTCGACGTGGATCAATCGGTCGAGTTGGCTGGTGCCACGTAGTGTTCGGTAGGGTCCAGGCTTGGCGGCAGCGCCGTTGAGTTTTCGTGCCAAGGCTCGTGCCAGGGTGTCGACCACCAAGGAGCTTTTGCCAGAGCCGCTGACGCCGGTTACACAAGTGAAAGTGCCAAGCGGAAAGGCGATGTCGATGTTTTGTAGGTTGTTGGTTGTTACTCCTTCGAGCTGCAAGCATCGCGACTTGGCTACGCGCCGGCGTTTTTCGGGCGGCTTGATTTCGAGTCGACCGGACAAGTATCCGCCAGTAATCGAGTTGGGATCTTGAGCAACCTGTTCGGGAGTGCCTTGGCTAACGACTTGGCCTCCCCGCTCTCCGGCACCGGGGCCGATGTCGATGAGCCAATCGGCGGAGCGCATCATCGCTTCGTCGTGCTCGACGACGAGGACGGTATTGCCCTGCTGCTGGAGATCGCGGAGCGACTGGATGAGTCGTTCGTTATCTCGCGGATGAAGACCGATGGAGGGTTCGTCGAGAATGTAGAGCACGCCGACCAGTCCCGAGCCGATGCTTGTGGCGAGCCTTACTCGCTGCATTTCGCCTCCACTGAGTGTGTCTGCCGGCCGATCGAGCGAGAGATAGTCGACGCCTACTTGCCTTAGAAAAGCGAGGCGTTTGACGATTTCAGCGACCAAAGGTTCGCCGATCGGTTGTTCGCAAGGATCGAACTTCAAGGCCAGAAAAAACTCGTGGGCTTGGTCGATGGGCAAGGCGGTAATTTCATGAATCGCGAGCCCCGCCAAGCGGCAAGCACGGGCTTCTGGCTGGAGTCTTGATCCCTCGCAATCGGGGCAAGAGATTTTTGCTCGGAATTGGGCCAGGTGTTGCTGAGTGGTGTCGCTTTTGGCTTTGGCGTAGTCCATTTCTAGATGGACCAACACGCCGAGAAATTTCTTTCCGTCGCCGCTGAGTAGTGTTTGCCGGTTTTTTTCGGACCATTTTTCCAGCGGCGTTTTCCAGTCGAGCTTGGCTTGTTGAAGAAACTGTTCGAGCAAGTTTTTTTGTTTTTTACGGGCTGCACTTGCCGCTCCTCGCCAGGGGGCAAGGGCTCCCTCGGCAAGCGAAAGGCTTAGGTTGGGCAGCACAAGCTCGGCATCGAATCCCTCGCGAGCCGAAAGTCCGTCGCAGGTGCGGCATGCACCGTAAGGGCTGTTGAAGCTAAAGGTACGTGGTTCGACTTCTGCCAAGCTTCGTTTGCAATCGGGACATGCGTATTGAGTGCTGTAGACTCGTTCTTGCCAGACGTTTTCGTCTTCGGAGGAATTGGCGTCGGGAGTGAGGTAGCTGATCCGTAGCGACCCCTCGCCATACTTGAGGGCATGTCGTACCGACTCGGCTAGGCGATCTTCTAGTCCTGGGCGAATGATCACCCGGTCGACGACCGCCTCGATGTCGTGAGTTTTTCTTGACGAGAGCTCGGGGATGCTTTCTAGCTCGTAGGTCTGTCCGTCGATTCGTACGCGCACAAACCCCTCTCGGCGTATCAGGTCGATCACTTCTTGGTGCTTGCCTTTGCGGCCGCGTACCATGGGGGCAAGGATCAAGACTTTTGTTTTTTCGGGCAGCGTTTCGATCGATTGTTGTATCTCGACGGGGGTCTGCTGCGCGATCGGCGTATTGCAGTCGGGGCAAGCCACCTCAGCCACCCGAGCCATCAGGACGCGGAGAAAGTCGTAGATTTCGGTAACGGTCGCGACGGTGCTCCTCGGATTGTGGCTGGTCGCGTTCTGGTCGATAGCGATTGTCGGCTGGAGCCCTTCGATGGCATCGACATCGGGGCGTTCGAGCTGGTTGAAAAACTGGCGAGCATAGGCCGAGAGGCTCTCGATGTACTGCCTTTGGCCCTCGGCCAGTAAAGTGTCGAAGGCAAGCGAACTTTTGCCCGACCCGCTGAGTCCTGTCATTACGACCAGCTGGTGCTGGGGAATGTCGAGATCGACATTCTTGAGATTATGGGTTCGTGCTCCCCGGATACGGATTAAGGCCTCGACGGCTGAGGGCGGAGCGTGTTTGGGCAGGGGGGAGGTGGTGCGAGACATCAACCCAAAGAACCGGCAGGGGTGCGAATTCGGTGAAGTAGCCCCCCCTGGTTGTCGCCTTAGGGCTGGGGCAAAGCGGTTCAGCCTAACAGTGCGGCAAAGGGGCGGCAAGCGGTGGAAGGATACTCTCATTTGTGCTCCAGAAAGTCTTGCAGCCCTTGGTCTCCTAGAAATTGCTCATTTCCTTGTCTTTCCCCCGGTTGTCCAGGCCCTTGCTGATGATTATCATTGACAGTTTCGTTTCTACTCGGAGTCGCCCTATTATGCGTCACGTTCTCTCTGCCTTGGTGCAGAACGTGCCTGGAGTGTTGGCCCACGTCGCAGGGATGTTTGCCTCTCGTGGGTACAATATCGATAGTCTTGCCGTGGGCGAGACAGAAGATCCGCATCTATCTCGGATGACGTTTGTCGTCGTCGGCGATGCGCAGGTACTGGATCAGGTTCGTAAACAACTCGAAAAGATCGTGACCGTGGTACGGGTCGACGATGTGAGTGCAAGCGAATTTGTTGAGCGAGATCTTATGCTCATCAAGGTGCAAGCCGATAGCAACAAGCGGCCCGAAATTAGTGAGCTTTGCCACATTTTCCGAGGACGGATTGTTGATGTTGCACCCGACCAAGTGACGGTCGAAATTTCTGGGCAGGAAAAGAAAGTCGAAGCCTTTGTCGATCTCATGCGACCGTATGGAATTGTCGAGCTTGTCCGTACGGGAAGAATCGCCATGGTCCGAGGCATCGATCAATCGGACAAATCTGCCTCTGTTAGCTCGCAAGCAAAAAAACCAACTGCTGCAAAGTAGCACACGAGCGAAGAAAGGCCCGAACAGCAAGACCTGTCCGCCGGCCTCTCTCCTCACAAAACACAACCCCCCACCTACAGGAGTTTACTTTTCATGGCTGCAACGATTTACTACGACAAAGATGCCGATCTCAAAGCACTCGAGGGCAAGACGGTTGCGATCTTGGGTTACGGTTCGCAAGGTCATGCCCATGCGCAGAACCTTCGCGATAGTGGCGTCAAGGTGGTGGTCGGCCAACGGCCCGGAAGCGCTAACTACGATCTCGCGGTTAGCCATGGCTTCGAGCCGATGACGATCGAAGAAGCCACCAAGCAAGGCGACCTCGTCAACCTCCTTCTGCCCGACGAAGTGCAGGGCGATCTTTACCGTAACCAAATTCGCGACAACCTTGTGCCTGGCAACATCCTGATGTGCTCCCACGGGTTTAATGTCCACTTTGGGCAAGTAGAAGCTCCCGAGGGAGTCGATCTACTGCTGGTTGCGCCTAAGGGCCCTGGGCATTTGGTCCGTAGCGAATTTGAAGCGGGTGGTGGTGTTCCTAGCCTTATCGCACTGAGCGACGACGCGAGTGACGACACATTCAAAGCAGGGCTCGCCTACGCCAAAGGCATCGGTGGCACCCGTGGTGGGGTGATTCGCACGACCTTTGCGGAAGAAACCTAGACCGATTTGTTCGGCGAGCAAGCGGTGCTCTGTGGCGGAGCCGCAGCACTTGTGAAAGCCGGTTACGAAACCCTCGTCGAAGCGGGCTATCAACCCGAGATGGCTTATTTTGAATGTATGCACGAGCTCAAGTTGATTGTCGACCTTTTCTATCAGGGCGGCCTCAACTACATGCGATATAGTGTTTCAAACACTGCCGAGTACGGCGACTATGTTAGCGGCCCTCGTATCGTTACCGACGAGACCAAAGCCGAGATGAAGCGAATTTTGACCGAAATTCAAGACGGCACCTTCGCTCGCAATTGGATTCTTGAAAACAAGGCCGGAGCACCGGCATTCAAAGCGACCCGACGCCGCGAGCGCGAGCACGGAGTCGAAAAAATCGGTCGTGAACTTCGCAAGATGATGTCGTGGATCGACGACAAATAGAATCGAAGTTTTGGAAATCACGGCCTCTGTACACGGCACGCTGAGAGCCCAGGGAATGCAATCCCTGGGCTTTTTTCGGGGTGTGGCGATGTTAGTCCTGTTCGCCAGGTAGCGCGGTTGCGTGCAAAAGTTTTTGGGCCATCGGCCAGAGCAGGAGCGCTAAGAATGCGCCCACGCAGCTTGTGGCCGGGCCGCCGATACCTGTGGCCGAACCGACCCAGACGTTGCTCACCATGCCGAGAAGCGCACCAAGAATACCGACCGCTAGGGCGGATCGATCGCTTGCCCGGCAAGACTTATTGAACAGGAGCGATATTCCTCCTGCGACTGCTCCGATGAGCACGCTGATAACAATGTCCACCACTCTCTCCCTGCCCGCTGTAATCTCTTCGCAGTAACCTCAGTAGCTGTTCCCGCCCGAGAGCCGCGTAAAAGTAGGGGCAATTCGAGTGCCAATCGTATAGCGAAACTACACTCTGCGACGTAAGTTCTATGGTTTCATGGAGTTACGCCTTGAATTCCTGGAAGTTTGTGGCAGATTTTTTGGTGTAGTTTCTAGTTTGCGCCGCATTTATGACGGCGCCCTGTCTCCAAGATGATTTCAGGTCATGAGCCAACAGAGCGTTGTTTGATGTAGTTTACAGCGGCCCGACGTGCGCGGGCGTCGCCAGCTAGGTAAACAGCCACGCGAGAGCATGCGTGGGTCCAGATTGCTTGCTGTTTTAACCAAAGGAATTTTTCTTGCCCGGTCGCTTGGCAGCAAACTTGAATTGAATCGCCTCGCCAGTTTTTGGGTACGGCAAATCGGACAGTCAACTCATGGACTCCTTCAAGCGAAGATTGTGGCGAACGGTGTAGCTTGAAAAACACGCCGTGTTCGCTGTCGATCGTTCCGCTGGTAACCACGACATGTTTTGGAGCGATTCGTTTTTGAACTTCAGTGACGATCTCGCGGTTGGTTTTTCCGCCGTTGATCGTTGGGGTCACATTGGCCACACCGGTGCCTAAAAACACTGGCACCTCTCCTCCCAGCGCAGCCCGCAGCGAGGCGCCAGTTTCGATGGTTCTGCTCCACTGGATGTCTTCGCTCATGCGGCTTTCTAGTCGAGTATTTGGCTCAAAGCTGTGAACTCGGATTTTCCGGTCGCAATCGACCACTTCGATGCGTAGTTCGTCGACTTTGTCGAGGTCTCCGGCGGTAAGATGGACCGAGATACGTAGCTTCAGCTCCACAATTTTTCCATCAGGGTAAACTCCCGACGGCTCGGCAGAGAGAAGCTCGCGGCACTCTGCGGTGCTTCCGAAATCAAAATCGACAGAGGGCCTTTCCGCCTGCGCCAGCCCGCTGCTGAGGGGTAGCGTAAGACTAAGCAAAAACAGAGGGCGAGATATCCGAATCATGTCCATAGAAAAACCGGTGGTGATAGGTTCCATCCGCGACGTCGGCGCGCCCCCCTAGTGCTTTGTCAAATCCTCATTTGCAATACTGACAAAGCACTAAGTGCGCCGACGCCTGTGTAAAGGTATACGCATCGGAGCCAAAAAGGTTTTCGTCGGTTCAAAAAAATGGGTTCTTCAGTGATTTTAGTGGCTCATCCCGCGATGAGCGACCGGTTGTCCTGGAAGGACTTTTGATAATAGCCACTAAAATTCCTGAAGAACCAAAAAAGGAGCACTTGAGACACTACTGGCCCTCACTCCATAAGAAAAAGCCCGGGGATTGTGATCCCCGGGCTTTGTACTTTTGGCAGAATCGATTGAAACCAGTTCTAGTGTTCGTAAACCTCATGAAAGGCGTCGA
>JAJRUA010000121.1 GCA_024278035.1 Planctomycetota bacterium
ATGGCTTGCCCAGTTGCCCCGCATTCGCGTTTTTGCCGGAATAGCAAATGAACATTGAACGGGACCGTAGGCTCAAGCCGAGCCAAGACAGCATAAGCGCACAGGACTCTCGCTTCAACCCGAAAAAGGGGTCGAATTCACGCAAACCACTACCATAAAACAAGTTACAGCCACCGATGGCCGTTCTTCCTGGGCCTAAAAAGGCTCATTTACCGCCCAGGACCTTTCTTGAACTCGTAGCCGTGCCCACGGTCACGAAGCACCTCGGCCTTCAGGATCTGATCGGGGGCGGGGCCCGGCTCACCCGGATTCACCTTCTGAAGGTCGCTCAGTACTTCGAATCCTTCCAGCACTCGGCCAAACACCGTGTGGACACCATCCAGATGATCGGTGGGGACAAGCGTCAAGAAAAATTGGCTTCCACCCGTATCACGGCCAGCGTGGGCCATGCTGAGCGTACCGCGGAAGTGCTTGCGGGCATCGGGCTTATCGCACTCACAGGCGATCGTGTAGCCGGGGCCCCCCGTGCCCGTTCCCTTGGGATCGCCCCCTTGGACCATGAACCTCGCAAGCACTCGATGGAACACCACGCCATCGTAGAAGCCTTTCTTAACGAGTGAAATGAAATTGGCAACGGCAATGGGAGCCTCATTCTCGAACAGTTCGATCACGATATCCCCTTTTGACGTGGTGAATTTCACTCGTGGCAGGTCGTCTGCCGCTGCCTCCGCGTTACGAATCGCCGACTCCTGGGCCCACATTTGGCGATATTGGTCTCGCATCTGGTAGAACTTTTGGGCAATACCGAAGGTTTCCTTTGCCTCTTTGGATTGTCCCGGGTCGGTAGCAAAGGCTCCTGTTTTCTCGGCAATTTCAGCGAATTGGTCGGCTAGGTCAAAGTGATTGGTGACCACCGCCGCCAACACACCCCAGACCGGCAGCTCCGGCTTTTTATGGCCTCCTTCAATGAGCGCTTCGAGAACTGGCAGAGCAGCTTCGTATTGATCCCCGCCACCTCCAACA
Source organism: Planctomycetota bacterium (assembly GCA_024278035.1). The sequence goes on from JAJRUA010000121.1 coordinate 1,024, forward strand.
CCGCGGCCCACCATCTGATGCTCTACGACCGAAACCAATAGATCCGCCACCTGAGGATCGGCCATCGGGGCCGCTTTGAACGCTTTTAGTGCTTCGTCTACCATCTTGTCTACTTTGGGTTGGGTCGTGCTGGCGATAGTTTTGAGTTCTTGCTGAATCGCCTGTTGGCGAGCCGGATCGGCCGTTTGGTACTCGGTTTGGAGCGTTTCTATGTCCCGATAAGAGGCCTTCACCTCCGCGAATGCCGCCTCAAAGGCCGCCTGCTCAGGCGAGACCTGCTGGGCCGTGGCTAAAGACAGGCCTACAAGCAATACCAGCGAACAAAGCAATGAACTTAGCAAACAATATCTCATTCTGGGCTCCTCTCGGTAGCGGGATGGCTCGTTGAGCGCGTATCATAGCAGTCGGCGGCGTCCGAAGGCGAGCCGGGTTGCGTCAGCTCCCGGAGGTTATTGCAACAACGGATGCCTTGTCCAGAAAGCCCGTCTTGTCCGGGGTCCCTCCGGGAGCTGACGCAACCCGGCTCGCCAATCCATCTTGATATTTGCTTTATGCCCCCCCGCAAACCTAACGCTAAACAAAAACAACGGGGCCGGCGTAGCGCCCCGGGCAAAGCCGACATCGCCGTTGATCTGCGGATCATTGGCGGCAAGTACCGAGGGACGAAGCTCGTTTATGAGCCCTTTCTGAAATTAGGGCACAAAGCGGAAGAAGGCCCCGAGGCCGTCGTGACACGCCCGATGAAGCACCGCGTACGTGAGGCGATTTTTAATCTCGTTGGCATCGAGTCCGAAGGACGCCATGCCCTCGACCTCTTTGCTGGTACCGGCGCGCTGGGCCTAGAGGCTCTTAGCCGAGGTGCCGCTTGTGCCACTTTCATCGAGCGCCATCTCCCTACGGCCGATGTCGTCAAGAAAAATATCGGGGCGATCAGCGCTGAGGAGAATTGCGCCTTGCTCCGAACCAACACGTTCCTTTGGTCGAAGCGCGACTTGCCCAATTTTCTCTCCAGCCTCCAGCCTCCCTTCGCCGGCCTCCCATGGGTCGTCTTCGTTTCCCCCCCCTACGATTTCTTTATCGAGCGGCAGCAGGAGATGCTTGATCTGATCGAGGCGATCCTTGAACAGGCTCCCTCTGGTAGCACGATGGTGGTTGAAGCGGACGAACGGTTCGACTTCAGCCTTCTTCGTGGCGAAGTAATGGAGACACGATACGACGAAGGTTGGGATGTACGTAAATACTCCCCCGCAATCGTCGGCGTATGGCGCACCCCATGACATCAGCTACCTAGGATGCAACGGCTAATTTTCTCAACCCTATTTTTTAGCTGTGACGCAGCACTAGCAGCCCCAACGGCTCATCCCTAAATTGAGCTTTGACGAAACACTAGGCTTGGCCTTTCGAAATGACCCGCTTCTGCACGTCGGTTTCTAACACGCCGAACGCTTGCTCATGTCTTTGCACGGACATGTGCAGCGCCTGCAGCATTCGTTTAGCCGTGTAGTAGTTCATCACAAGTCGCTGCTTCACTTGCACTGGTTCGGTCGGTACACCGTACGGCTGCGAGTTAAGACCGAAGTCAAGGAGCAACTCTTCGGGCGTTCCTGTGACACGACAAAAGTTGGCGTAGGAACAAATGGCATCCTTGTCTTCGACCTGCACTTGTTGACGCTGTGCTGGTTGGCCCTGCTGCGGGGCACCTGCCTCAGCGGCAGGGGCTGGTTTGCCGGCGGACGTTTCTTTCTTCACATCATCATTCTTAGGGGCGTCGGCCACGATAAAATCCTTCTCTATCAATTCGGTTCAGGCGATTCGCGATCAGCCAAACCGTTAGCCAACATGCTAGCAGTCAGGTGAGCGAGTCCGTTCATCCTACCGCCAACCAAAAGGATTGCCTACCGCTGATCCTAGGAAGTGAAAAGGGGGCGTTTGAATGCGGAATGACGCGCAGAGCGATTGTCAACCACGGTTATTCCGCATTCTCCAATCCGAATTCCGAATCCAAAAACCTCCGGTCTCCGATTCTCTGGAAACCGGGCGCTCGCGGCTCGCCTGGCTACTGCTCTGGCACCGACACGCCTTCGGCATGGGTGATAATCGCTCGCAAGTAGGCCGGGCTAACGGTGAGTTTCATTCGACTTGCCGATCCGTCAGCCCGGGCAGCGACGAACCGTTTGCGAACAGTCGTCCGCAATTTTGTTATGGGGTTTTCGAGATCGACACGCCAGTCGGCCGGCTGGGTCCACGGTTGGGCAAACTCGGGAGCAACTTGAGCGACGAGGAGCGTATTGGAGAGGCCGTCG
>JAJRUA010000122.1 GCA_024278035.1 Planctomycetota bacterium
AACAAAATTGCGGATTGCGGATTACGGATTGCGGAATCACTTTTTCCCCCTTCGCAAACGACGCCGTTCGGCACGAAAGTCCCCTCGGGCTCCGTCAAATCCAGCACCGGGTGGCGGCCCTCGTCAATCTCTAGCACTGGCTCGTCCACTACCTCGGGCCGACAGTAGTTGCGTGAACGGGCCAGCTCCGCAAGGCCGGCTAACACGTCCAGTTCCGCTAGCGCCTCTGCCGTCGCGAGCAAGCGTTTGCTTACGGTGGCCGTCAATTCGCGTAGCTCGACGAACAAGTCGTATTCGAGCGCAAAGACCCGTTCCTCGGCGGAGAGAACTTTTTCTTCGTATTCTTTCAGCTCGGGCGTGATGAACCGTTCGGCATTCTTGAGCGTCTGTTTGCGAATGAAATCGGCGGGCACCTTGTCGCGGTGAAGGTGGGTCACTTCCAGGTAATAGCCGAACACACGGTTGAAGCCGACCTTGATCGAGGGGATTCCGGTTCGTTCGACTTGCTCCGCTTGATAACGGGCCATCCACTGCTTGCCACCTGCCAACAGTTGGCGACATTCGTCGAGATCGGTCGAGTAGCCGGCGCGAATAAAACCTCCTTCTCGGCTGGAGAGAGGACAATCTTCGTCCAGAGCCGCTTCGAGCCGACTACGCACTTCGCCACAAAGATCGATACGCCCTTCGAGCGACGCAAGACGTGGGCTCGTTCGATCCGCCAGTTTCGCCTTGATCTTAGGCAACGCACCGAGCGTTCGGCTGATGCTTGCCAAATCGCGCGGGCTGGCCCGACCGGTTGTTACCCGTGTGACAAGCCGTTGGAGATCGTAAACGTTGCGCAGTTCTTCACGAATCGCCCCGCAGAGAGGAGGTTTCAGAAGGAACTCACCCACCGCGTCGAGCCGACCGTTGATTGCCTCCACGTCTGTCAGAGGCCTGCGTAGCCAATCGGCCAGCGTTCGCGCGCCCATGCTGGTGACGGTTCGGTCGATCACGCCCAGCAGGGCTCCGTCGCGGCGACCATCACGCAAGGTTTGGGTGATTTCGAGACTGCGCCAGGTGGCAGCGTCGATGCCGAGAGTTTGTCCGACGGCAGCGGGCAAGAGTCGATCGATGTGCGAGAGGGAAGTCTTTTGTGTCTCCTGAAGATAACGAAGCACTGCCCCCGCTGCGGCGAGGGCCATCAAGTCACGCAGCGATTCAGCATTAAAACCAAACCCTTCGAGCGATTGGGTGCCGAAGTGCTTGCGGAGATTTTCGATAGCCGACTTGGCACCAAAATGGGGAGGGGGACAACGGGTGATAATCGCCCGTTCATCCACGTCCGGCGGCAAAAGGGCTTCGCTCCCTTCGGCAACAAGGCACTCGGCCACTTCCAGACGTGACAATTCATCGGCAAGGCCCCGCTCTGTGGTGCTTGTCGCGTGGAACTTGCCGGTCGAGACATCGACCCACGCGACGCCCACCATCGCCGGCGTGCCGGGGGCTGGGGCTTTTCCCTCAAAGGCGACCGCTGCCAAGAAATTGCTTGCCTGGGGGTCGAGCAAATTTTCGTCGGTCACCGTGCCGGCTGAAACAATCCGCGTCACCTCACGCCGCACAATCCCTTTCGTCTGCTTGGGGTCTTCCATCTGATCGCAGACGGCCGCCCGACGGCCGCAGCGGAGAATTTTTGCCAAGTAGGCGTCGAGCTGATGGTGGGGAAAACCGGCCATCGGGACCGACTTGGAGCCCTTATCCTTGTCGCGCGTTGTGAGCGTCATCCCCAGAAGCCGCGACGCCTCTTCTGCATCTTCATAGAAAAGCTCGTAGAAGTCACCCATACGGAAGAGCAATAGCGCGTCCCCCGCGACCTCTTTGGCCTGGTGGTACTGCTGCATCATCGGACTAAGAGACATGGCGTGGGCAATCCGCGGAGCGTTCGGAGTTTGCCATGCTAGGCAGGCACAGGGTCTAGTGCAACGGGTCCTGTGCAAGCCGTCGGCCGTCAGCGGCCGGACGATTGCAAAGTCCTTAGTCCAAGGCCCTCATAAGTTGAAGTGAAATTTGGTGTGGAAGCACCTTGTTTCTCGCGTATCCGAAAAATGAACCACAACGGAACGAAGGAACAACGAAATGACGAAACGGCAAAAATGTTGGAATCACGAAGGCACGGCAAGGCGCTATAGTTGCTAGGCGCTAGTTCTCAGTCGGTCACTTTTAACTAGCGCCTAGCAACTAGCGCCTTTTTGCCATCCGTTCCGTCGTTGGTTCAAAATACCTAGCCAACCGGGTCCAATCGAAAACGGCCGACTCCTTATCTACTGCACCAACTCTTCTTCTTCGCCCGATTGGTTGAGTTCGATTTCGCCCGCGTCTTCCATGCCCCGGACAACATCAACGATCTTCTGCTGCTGGTCTTCGACGGCTGATAGCTTGACTGCTCCAAGATACTCCATCTCCTCAGCCAGCATTTCGGCTGCCCGCTCCGACATATTGCCAAGGATTTTGTCTTTCATCTCGGGACTGGAGCCCTTGAGCGCCAGGGCCCATTGTGAACTTTCTACGTTTTTGAGAACCGCCTGAATTTCCTTCGGCGTGAACTTGGCGATGTCATCAAAGACGAACATCAACCGGCGAATTTCTTCGACCAACTCCGGGTCATCTTTTCCCAGGCCTTCGAGCAACACTCGCTCCGTTGCTCGGTCTGCCACGTTGAGCATCGACGCGACCGACTCGACGCCCCCCGCCATACGGAAGCTCTGGCTCATGACGCTCGACATTCGCCGTTCGAGGCCCGCTTCGACCTCACGGATAATATCTGGGTTGGTTTGCCCCATCGTCGCCATGCGACGAACCACCGCCAGTTGGCGATCTTGGCCGAGGCCGCCTAGGATTTCGGCCCCGAACGAAGAAGGCAGGTGCGAAATAATCAGCGCAAGCGTTTGCGGATGCTCATCGGTGATATAAGTAAGAATGTTCTGACTATCGACGTTTCGCAGAAAACCGAACGGCAAGGCTTCGATCGATTGCCGAATGTTGTCGAGCGTGTCGCCCGACTCCGTTCCGAGTGCTTGCTTGACGAGCTTACGAGCCCGCTCCAAGCCCCCTGCCTCGCCCCCTGCCGCAGGATTGGTCGCTGAGAACTCTCGGATCACCTCTTCTTCCTCCTCGGCGGTGACCCGCTCTAGCCGAGCGATCTCGATCGAGACTTGCTCGACCTGCTTGGTGCTGAATTTGCTCATAACGTCCCCCGCCTGATCCTCGGGCAGGCTCATCAACAGAACAGCAGCGTTGTGCAAGTTGGACATGATAAACAGCGTCCCGGTGACGTAGAGGAAGTAGAGGAACAAGTACCCAAGCGGATGAGCGGGAAAGCCCCCCCCCCGCATCGTTCTGGATCGTCCTCCGCTGCCCTTCTCCCTGAACGATTTTACGGATGGCGCAAAGAAAGCCGCCGCTAGCAGGGCTAGCGGCGGCTTTCTTTTTGTAGGGAGGGTCCGTTGCTACGGAGCCAATCAAGCGGAGTCGGTCAAACGCTGGCAAGCTCTTCTACGCAAGAAGGCTCGAAACCGACTTCCAGACGCAACGGGCCAAAGTCGGTCTTAAAAGGCACCACCAAGGGAGGTGTTGCTGAAGGAAAACGAATCGTGTGGCCTTCGCCCGTGATAACGTTGGGCAAACTAACGGAAAGGTCGTACTGAGCCAGTTCCGTTTTGGCTTGGCCGGCGATGACGTTAGCCAGCTCACCGACTGCGTCAATCACATCCTCGTTGATTTCCGATATCTCTTCCATCAACATCGTCGAGGCCACTTTGAGAGCAACCTCGGTCGAGAGATTGATCACGACCATGCCGGAGGCCTTTCCTGACAGTCCAATTAGCCCACTAATCGGGTACTGCCGTACGGCCGCGTCGCCCAGCGAAAGTTCTCCACGGCGAGCCTCCGCAGCGAGCATGGTTCGGAAGGTGTTGGAGACCGCCTTTAAGAACGGGTTGATATGTTCGACTTGCATTTCGTCAATTCCGTTGAAAGAGCTAAAGAGCTTCTGTGGAGCCCTCCCTGGTGATTACAGGGTTATGTAGGACTAGCAATCGTACGCCCTCTCTGCCGGTGCAGTGCAGAAAGTGAGCAGGTGGAGGGCCGCAAAGCGGTCGCTCAAGGTCCCGTCCTATCGATTGGATCGATTAACCGTGCGACTTTCGGTTACTTTAGCCGGCAGACACCAATCTGGCCTTCGCATTCGTCTACCTCAATGGCGAGGCTCTCGATCCTCGCCCCTTGGCCTCGCAGTTCGGCTAGTAATTGCTCGCCAATCCATTGGGCAAGCAATTCGGCCGTCGTGTTGGCGAGGGGCAACCGCTTGCAATCCTCGGCGGGAAAGACCCACCGACGCTCTTCGAAGCGAGCCATTACTTCGGCTTGCCCCGTGTCACTGGTTGTCTCTTCGACACGGATGAGCGGATGTTCGGTCGGCAAGAGCACCCGATGGTCAAGCTGGGCGGTGATAGCCGCTACAGCGTCGCGCGTCGCCACAAAGTCCAGCACATAGGCGTTCTCATCCAGTGGCCCCGTGATCTCGACCGCCACACGATAGTTATGCCCATGTAGCCGCTCACACACATCCCCCGCATAGGTAATAAAATGCGCCGCCGAAAAAACAAACGGCTCTTTGGTCAAGCGAATCGCATAAGAAGGCTTCATGAACCACCGAATCTCTTTCGTTTTGGAACCATGGAGGACAGCGTTGGCTAAACAGCACCAACAAAATCTCGCAGTTGCTGTAAGCTCTCTTCAGGAGCGTCTTCGACGATCCAGTGCCCGGCGCTGGGCAATCGAATCGCTTCCGCTTTGGGCCAGTACTCTAAGAATCGATCCAAGCACTCGGGTGTAAAACACCAGTCCTTCATCCCCCAGACAAGCCGGGTTGGCAAGGTGGCTAGCTCGGGAAGCCGCGATTCGATTTTGCCGAGCGTCTCCCAAGTCGGGTGCCTTGGCCCTCGGGGAATGTCGGCAACAAACTCATAAACGGCTCGACGGTTGGCCCAGGTGTCGTACGGTGCCAAGTAGGCCGCCCTCGCATCGGCATCCAGTCGGCTCTGAGCGAGCGTCATTCGGAGCGCCGCCCTGGAGAAGAGGTTCATCCCCTGCAAGCCGATCTTTCCGAGCAACGGTGTTTTGCAAATCGCAATCCGCTTAGGAACAAACCAAGGCTGGAACGCCCCGGTGTTGAACAACAAAATTCGCTCAAGCCGCTCTTGTCGGTCGAGCATTGCCCCTAAGCCAATCGCCCCGCCCCAGTCTTGGGCGACAAGCGTCACTCGCTTGAGGTCCAGCTCATCCACCAACCGGCCCACATTGGCCACACGATCCGCCAGCCGAAACGACCGCTGTGGCTTGTCGCTCAGCCCACAGCCCAGGTGGTCCATTGCCACACAGCGAAACTCGCCACGAAGCGATTCGATCAATCGCCGCCAATGGAACGACCACGTCGGATTGCCATGAACCAACAACAACACCGGTGCAGCACGTGGCCCTTCATCTAAATAGTGCATCCGCCCATCAGGCAATGTCATCCATTGCGAAGCGAACGGGTACGACGGAAGCCAACGGGGCGGCGGAGAGGAACTGGCAGACATACGGCAAATCAGGGCAACAATGGGGGGGGAGACATCTCCCCCCTAGTTTCCAGCCCCGAACCCAAAAAACCTAGCGCCCCATAAAAAAGAGCCGCGGCCTGCCTGATGGCCGACCGCAGCTCTCTATTGTTTCAAACTTTCGACCAATTGTGTCGGAGTGGAGTCACTCGAAGACAGACGCGAATCAGACGGCGCTGCGCGCAGCCATGAAATTGATTCGGGCCAATCGTATTTTTAGGTCCTCCCGGCAGAATATGGGCCGAAAGCTTGATCGGTAAAGGTGACAACGCTTATAGCACGTCCCCGAACCTTCAGGTACCTCGGTCTTTCTAGGGCCGCTGGACACTTTTTCCTGATAGGTTTTGGGATAGGCACTTAAAGCGGCCAGCCTTGTTTTCTTCCTTTGTCCTTAATGTTCTATCGTTTCGTCCAAATGCTGCCTGCGACATTAACTGTTCGTTCGCGAGGCGGCGAAGCGTACAGGTTAATCATAGCTCGCGAAAGGCCTGCTGGCACGCCCCGGGAGGAGCTCCAACCGCGTATCCGGTCGCTTCCCCTCAGAAAACCTCAATCGGCACACGAATTGCTGCCCGTCTGTTTGCCATGTCGCTATGGCGTCCCCTTGGGGAGTTTGCTACTGAAGGCTTGGGCCCGAGGTGTTTCATACTTTTTTGTCGAAAAATAATAGGCTTTTTTTTATGCGCCCCAATTATTTGCGAATCGCCATCCCGCTTAGTTTGCTCCTACTGCTGGAAGTCAGCACGGCATGGAGCCAGACCATCGGGCAGCGCGAGCCGACACTCCGCCAACGGTTGGTCGTAGGGCTGCAAGTCCGTCGCCCTAGCGAGTTTGCGTTCATTGATGCGGTGGTCGATACGGTCGATCGGGGCGATCTGCCCGAGCGGCTCGTCAATCGATTCTTTTTTTGGGCCCGCAATCGCCCCGACAGCCGTTCGGGCCGTGCTCGCCGACCTCGTCGGGCCATCATCGACTTTCAGGCAGGCCTCACCGTACAGGCCAAGAAGCTGAGAATCGAGATCCTGGCCGATCCCCCGCCTACCTCCTGAGCTGGAAAAAAGGAAATTGGGACGCGTATCAGCGCGCGGACTAAAGAAGAGAGAGGACCTCAAACGAGGGGTTGGGCTGTTTCTTCTCTTGTTCCCCTTTTTTTATAGTTTTTTTAGGACGCTATCGGGACCCTGTTGTTACATCTACCAAGCTTTAATCCGCGACGATCCGCCTGATCCGCCCCGTAGAGCTACACTGCTCCGCGTCTAATTCTTCATTTCCTTTATGCGGGAGTCTCTGCCCCCAGGCGAATTGCAAAGTCCTTTTTTCTGAAAATCCCTAGCCACAGAGCAACGGAAGCACCGAAAGCACGGAGAAACCTTGGGGGGGGTAGCGTCTCTGAGTTCTCCGTGGCTAAGACCTTCGTTCCGCTACTTCTTCGACTTTGCAATTCTCCTGGGCTCGGCAGGCAGGAGGATTGCCTACTCTTCCCCCCACAGGCGAAAATCGCCCGGTTCCTTCTTGGGTGGTGGGAGATTATGGTGATCCAGCCGTTCTGAGAGGGCTGACGGCAACTTTTCTGACTAGCACCCACCTCTCTTCGAGTCTCTAACGAGGACCCCCCCCGCGATGGAATCACGCAACGCCCGCCTTGGGATGCGGCTCTTTCTGTTGTACTCGCTGTTCTATGCGGCGTTTGTTCTTACCAATGCCTTTGCCCCTAGTGTGATGGAAGCGACTCCCGTCGCGGGCCTCAATCTGGCGATCCTCAGCGGGTTTGGCTTGATCCTCCTGGCGTTTGTGGTCGCCCTTATTTATGGCTATGTGGCGAGAAACGTCCACGGTGATGTTCGTGAAAGGGATATCAGCGAGAACGAAACGGAGGGGCAATCATGATTTACGATCCCTCTCCCATTGCGATTACTATTTTCCTGCTCTTCGTCGCCGTGACGTTGGCTATCAGTTTTTACTTTGGATCAAAGGCAAAGTCAGCCGAAGGCTATTTCGCAGCCCACGGACAAATCCCTTGGTTTGTGAACGGCATTGCCTTTGCGGGCGACTACCTCTCGGCGGCGTCGTTCCTCGGCATTTGCGGGATGATTGCCTTCTATGGCTACGACGGGTTCCTCTACTCGATTGGTTACTTGGCAGGATGGATCGTTGCGCTGCTGGTGGTTGCTGAGCCGATGAAACGCCTGGGGAAGTTCACGTTTGCCGATGCCCTGAACTCTCGTTTTCAATCACGGGGCATCAAGATCGCTGCGGGGATTAGCACGCTCGCTGTGAGCATCTTCTATCTAATTCCACAAATGGTGGGTGCCGGTGTGCTGGTGCAACCCTTGCTCGGCTTGCCGCACTGGGTGGGCGTTGTCATGGTGGGGGTCGTGGTGATCTTGATCGTCGTAACAGCAGGGATGGTTTCGACCACTTGGGTGCAATTCCTCAAAGGGGGGCTGCTGGTCATTTTTAGCACACTGCTGACGTGGATGATCCTGGGGCGAGGCTTTACGACCCAAGAAGGAGGAGCCGATGGCTACAAGTTCCGCACGCTGGGGCCTCTCGCCACCGACTCGGCAGAAGGAGAGGTGCCAACCATCGGCCCGATGATCGCCAAGCTGCCCGATCTGCCGGGCGAGACGGTTCTGGTCCCCCTGCCGGCCTGGAGCGAAACCCCCTTCGTTCGCACGCAAAATGACGAAACGGGCCTCATCACCACTTGGAGCCTTCGAGAGAACGCCGAAGGCCAACGCTTCTTTGACGAAGCACAGACCCGGACCCAAGGGGCCGACGGAAAAACGATCATCAATGGCTTGCCCAAGGGACGCGGCGAAGGTGAGGCAACCTTGCGCCCTGTGGGCCGTGTTTCTCGTCTGCCTAACGGCGAATCCGAGACGGGCCCCTTGGGACTCGTCTCTTTTTTCAGCACGCTGCAGCAGAGCGAGGTCGTCCTTTGGCGTAACCAAAAAATCTTCGGTGACGACGGCTCCACAACGACGGTCTACTACCAAGACCCCACGCCGGGGGCCCATGTCCTTCGTCCGGGCGAGCATCCTAAGTTCCAAGGGATTCGTTCCGACGATTGGATAAGTAAGCTGAATTTTCTGTCGCTTATGCTTGCCTTGTTCGGCGGAACGGCCTCTTTGCCACATATTTTGATTCGGTACTACACGGTCAAGGACGAAGCTTCGGCAAGAAAAAGTACGATCGTCGGTATCGCATGCATTGGGTTCTTTTACGTGTTGACCTTGTACCTCGGCTTGGGGGCGATGACGAGCGGCGCGATGGATGTGACCGACAGCAACATGTCGGCCCCGCTGTTGGCTAAAAGCATGAGCGAATTGCTCTTTGCCATCATCTCGGCGATTGCCTTTACAACGGTTCTTGGAACGGTCAGTGGCCTGATTCTCGCCTCCGCCGGTGCCGTGACGCATGACTTGCTTGACAGCATCTTAGCCGAACCCTTGGACGATCACCGCAAAGTCCAAATCGCTAAAATGGCATCGGTCGTTGTCGGCTTGATCGCGATCGCGCTGGGCATTCTATTCAAGGGGATCAACGTTAGCTATCTTGTCGGCTGGGCGTTTAGCATCGCCGCGTCGGCCAACTTGCCATCGCTTATTATGCTGCTCTTCTGGCCGAAAACCACCCGGATTGGAATCATCGTGGCCATCACGGTCGGAATGGTCAGTTCGTTGGGATGGATTTTGCTCTCGGCAGATACTTACTCACAGGTCTACGGCCTTCCGGGAGCCGATGCCCCGATGCCGTTTAGCCAACCCGGTTTGATAACGATCCCCCTCGGCTTCGCAACGTTGGTGGTCGTTTCGCTCCTGACCCAGCCCAAAAAGTAAGGCAACGCCGGATCAAGTAGACCGGCAAAGTCCTTTTTACCGTGTCCTCTGCGACCTTCGTGGTGAGTTCCTACAAATGCTTAGCGAATCTTTACGCGATGACTTTCCGATCCTTCAGCAGAAAGTGCATGGGGATTTGCCGCTGGTGTTTCTCGACAGTGCGGCAAGCAGCCAGCGACCAGGGCAGGTGATCGATGCGATTTCTCGTTGCTATGAGCAGGACTATGCGAATGTCCATCGAGGGATCCATGTGCTGAGCGAACGTTCGACAGACGCTTACGAAGCGGCACGGGAGAAAGCGCGGGCGTTTGTAGGGGCAGAGCACTCGCATGAAGTGATTTTTACGGGAGGGACCACCGCGGCGATCAACGCCGTGGCGCGGAGTTGGGGCGATGCCAATGTTTCATCGGGAGATGAACTGCTGCTTACGCCGATGGAGCACCACTCGAACCTTGTCCCTTGGTTCCAACTTGCGGAACGAACGGGGGCCATAGTTCGGCATATCCCTATGACCGACGACGGTCGGCTCGAAATCGATCGACTGGAAGAGGTGCTATCGGAGCGGACAAAGTTGGTTGCATTCACGGCGGTGAGCAACACGCTTGGGACGGTGAACCCGGTTCAAGAGATTTGCGAGCAAGCGCAAGCTGTCGGGGCGGTGACGCTGGTCGATGCGGCCCAGAGTGCACCGCACCGAGTGACG
>JAJRUA010000123.1 GCA_024278035.1 Planctomycetota bacterium
ACCGCCACCGTCGAACCAAACATCGTCAGCACATGCTGAACACTCAGCACCACCGCCCGACCCACAGGCGGCTTGTCGTCTATGCCGTAGATGATGGAGGAGGTTTTTTGCATAAAGAAGAGCGGGACAGGATCACAGGATTAAAAAAGGATTGACGGGATGGAAACGAAAGGGCACCGCTAATGCGCGCTGATAAACGCTAATAAAAATGATGAGAAAGAGGATTAGCGCTTGTCAGCGTTCATTAGCGGTTTTCCTTAATCTCCTGTAAATCCTCTTAAATCCCGTAATCCTGTCGAGATTAAAAAATCCCGATTGAACCGAATCAAAGTTCAACAATCTTGCCGTAAGTCTCAGGCCGGCGGTCGCGGAAGAACTGCCAGGTGTTGCGTACTTCACGGATGAGATCGAAATCCATGTCGGCGATCACAATGTCGTCTTCGTCTCGCTTGTCACTCTGGGCGACGAACTGGCCACGAGGGTCACAGAAGTAACTTTGGCCATAGAACTCGCCGATGCGCCATGGCTCTTCCCAACCGGGCCGATTGATCGCGCCGACAAAGTACTGGTTTGCCACGGCGTGGGCCGGTTGTTCGAGTTTCCAAAGGTACTCGCTCAGGCCGGCGACCGTAGCCGACGGGTTGAAGACAATCTCCGCACCGTTGAGGCCCAAGCAGCGTGCTCCGTCAGGGAAGTGGCGGTCATAGCAAATGTAAACGCCCACCTTGCCGACGGAGGTGTCGAAGACGGGGTAACCAAGATTGCCGGGACGAAAGTAAAACTTCTCCCAAAAGCCGGGCTGGCAATGGGGAATGTGAATCTTGCGAAACTTGCCGAGGTACTCGCCCGTCGAGTCAATTACGGATGCCGTGTTGTAATAGACGCCTGGTAGGTCCTCTTCGTACATCGGTACGACGAGCACCATCTTGTGTTTCTTCGCAAGCTCCATCATGAGCTTCGTGGTGGGACCATCGGGGATGCGCTCCGTTAGCTCGTACCATTTGATTTCTTGCTCGGCACAGAAATAGGGGCCGTAGAAGAGTTCTTGGAGGCAGACGACCTGGGCTCCTTGCTCGGCAGCTTGGGCGATCAATTCGACATGCTTGTCGATCATGGCCTGCTTGATTTTGGCAACCGAAGAGGTCATCGGCTCACAGGTCGTAGCTTGAATCAGGGCACCGCGGACTTGGCGTGGCATAGAGGCTTATGGGGCTGAGAAATAGGGGAGGCTGAGATAAGGTCAAAAGATAAGAGAATCGTAGCTTACCAAAGAAAACGCTTGGCATCGACGGCTATCCAGGCTACATTAACCGATTCCCCTTGGGGGTTCTAGCAACTTCTCCTTTTCTTTTTTGGTTTGACCAAATGGCCAGTGCCAACGCCACCTCTGCGCCCACCGTCCCCATGCTTTCGGCAGGAAAGTGGACAACTCCCTCGGCGGAACGCTATGAGGAAGTTTACAACCCTTCGACGGGCGAAGTGATCGCTCGCACGCCTCTTGCCACGGCCGCCGAAACCAATGCGGTTGTTGAAGCTGCCGCTGCGGCGCTTGAAGGATGGGCCACAACGCCCGTCATCGAACGTGCCCGAGTGATGTTTCGCTACCGTGCGCTGCTTGAAGAACACTTTGAAGAACTCGCAGAGCTCTTGACGCGCGAACATGGCAAGACGCTCGCCGAAGCGCGGGCCGAAGTGAACCGTGGCGTAGAGATGGTTGAGTTTTCTTGTGGTATTCCGAGCCTCATCATGGGCGACTTGCTGACGGATATCGCGCGGGGCGTCGATGCGGAGTCGGTCCGCCATCCGGTCGGTGTCTGCGTCGGAATCACGCCGTACAATTTCCCGAACATGGTGCCGCTCTGGATGTTTCCCGTCGCACTGACTTGCGGCAACACGTTCGTCCTCAAGCCGTCCGAAAAAGTCCCCTTGTCGGCTGTCCGCATGGGCGAACTGCTCGTTGAAGCGGGACTGCCAGACGGTGTCTTCAACATTGTTCATGGTGATAAGGAAAGCGTGGACGCTCTGCTTGAGCATCCGAAGGTCGCGGCGATCTCGTTCGTTGGATCGACGCCAATCGCGGAGTACATTTACAAAGTCGGTTCGGCCAACGGCAAGCGGGTCCAATCCGCCGGTGGAGCGAAGAACCATTTGATTATTATGCCGGACGCCGACATGGACCAAACCGTCAAGCAACTCGCGGCAAGTGCCTATGGTTGTGCTGGTCAGCGCTGCATGGCGGGAAGCCTTGCGGTGGCGATTGGTTCGGCAGGCGATCCGCTGGTCGAAGGGCTTGTTAGCCATGCTGGCGACATGAAGGTTGCCCCTTCTGATGGCGATGAGTCCTGCGGCATGGGCCCCGTCATTCGTGAAGCGCACCGCGATCGGGTCGCTTCTTACCTCGACATTGCCAAGGAAGATGGAGCGACCGTGGCGCTCGATGGCCGTATTGTGGCCGAAGGAAAGCCAGGCTTCTTGATTGGGCCGAGCGTGGTCGATCATGTTGAGCCAGCGATGCGCGTTGCGAAGGAAGAAATCTTTGGTCCCGTGCTGAGTGTCACCCGAGTCGCGACGCTGGAAGATGCCATCGCTCTGGGCGATGGCTGCGAGTTCGGCAACGGAGCGGTCATTTTCACCCGCGATGGTTATGCGGCCCGTCAGTTCAAGCAACGATTCAACGCCGGCATGATCGGCATCAACGTTGGCGTGCCGGCGCCGATGGCGTGGTTCCCATTCACTGGTTGGAACCGTTCGTTCTTCGGCGACCTCCATGTGCAAGGCAAAGAGGGTATTCAGTTCTACACTCGCCAAAAAGTGACGCTCACCCGCTGGCCCCGCACCGACGAGTCGCACCTCGACCCCGTCTGGCAAGAGAGAAAGCGCTAAGGGCTTCTTTACTCTTGCAGTGCCCTTGGGTGATCGGTGTAGAACAAGGCACCCGAATCGATCCCTTGTGCTTCCACCCGGGAAAAGGCTTCCGAGAAATCAGGTTCCCGTGCGAGACGTGGCAAGAGGGCCAGCCAGGTGATGGCGAAGAGTGCGACCACCCCCGCGAACACCCAGCGTCCGAACCGTCGATCAGGGTTGGGTAAACGTGGCGGCAACATCGGGGAATATCCATTCAAACATGAGGTAACTCATCGTGAGTGTCAAAGCGAGGTTCAGGCTCTGGCCACATACGTAGAGTAAAAGTGGCTTGCCGCCGTCGAGCGATTTTCGCAGCACACGAAAATCCGATTGCAGGCCGATGCCGACGAACGCCAGGCAGAAACACCAACTGCGAAGCGTTTGGGTACTTCCCTTGATGACGGCGGTAAAAATCGCCTCCCCTTGAGGATAGTAGTTGTAGATCAACGAAAAAAGGAGCGACGCTCCCAGGAAACCGAAGATAAATTTGGGAAGGCGACGCCATATTTCGATCAAGCCCGGAGGCGTGGGATACGGTTCTATCTGATTTTCCTCTCCCCTAGCCCCTCCCCTTTCTGGGGAGGGGGATTCCTTACCCTCCTGCTGTTGTCCTGGTTCAACAACGGCTACCCAGTAGGTGGCGACTCCAAAGGCCATCACGCCGATCAGAATGTTTTGGATCATCTTGACGGTGGTCGCGACAACAACCGCCGTGTTGTCCGCTTCGCTGCCGAGCAGTGCTCCGGCAGCACCGACGGCTCCGGTCGAGTCGATCGTCCCCCCGATCCAGGCCCCGCCCACCACCGGCCCAAGATCAAGCGCTCTCGCCACGATCGGCAACACGATCATCATTCCTACGGTAAAGGCCATCGACATGCCGACGGCTAGTGAGAGTTCTTCCTTCTTCGCTTTGCAGGCAGCGGCCGTTGCAATCGCTGCTGAGACGCCACAGACCGACATGTCGGCAGCGATTACCATGTTGAGCGAGGGCGAACCCATCTTCAGCACGCGCTGGCCGAACCAGAAGGTCGAAATCAGCACGACGGGCGTAACGATCCAGGCGATGCACACGCCCGGCAAGCCGAGCGCCACGAGCTGGCTTAGTAGCACTTCGGCTCCCAGTAACACCAAGCCAACCTTCATGAAGAGTTCTACGCGCAGTGCTTCACGTAGCCAATCAGGTGTGCCAATCGTGTTAGAAATAACGAGCCCGAGAACAATCGCCCACAGGGCGTAGCTCAGACCGTAATGGTGGACAAACTCTTGCTGCCCAAGAAGAAAAGCAAGGATGGCGAGCAAGAAGAGTCCAACGAACGCCCGAATAAAACGCCCGACGTTGCCCCCAGCGATCTTAATTCCCGTAGTAAATAGCAGGCCCATAATCGCCGCCACGCCAAGCAGCCCTGCTTCTTTTCCTTGAAACGCTTCGAGTGGCGATTGGCTCCAGCTTCCTGGCTTGGCGAGATACGGCTTGAGCGGGCTCGTGATCTCTTGCTCCGGCGCAGCCGTTAGCAACACGGCGGCAAGGCAGATCGTTAAAATGGCGCCCCCAATTAGGAGAGCGATACCGTCTTCAGAAAGCCGGGTTTCATTAAAACGAGGGGGCATGTCTTCTATCGGTTGAGAGCCGCGTCGTCCCGACCACGGCGAGCTTCTTATGCGCACCGTGGTCGGGACGCCACGGCTCTCAACGGAATCAAGTTTCTTTAGCCTGTGTTTACAGTAATTCGTCCAACTCATCGACCAATCGCTCGAAGTAGTCGAGGGCCGTGGCTACCGGCTGGGGGCTTTCCATATCGACGCCCGCATCGCGTAGAAGTTCGAGCGGGTACTTGCTGCATCCTCCCTTGAGGAACGAAAGGTAGTCGCCCAGTTCCTCTGGGCCACCGTTCACGACTCGTTCGCTTAGGGCAATCGCTGCTGACAAACCGGTCGCGTACTTGTACACGTAAAACGCGTTATAAAAATGCGGGATGCGGAGGCATTCTAGTTCCAATTCTTTGTCAATCACAAAGTCGGGGCCAAAGTAGGCATCGAGCAATTCGCGATAGACACTGCGGAAGCGGTCAAGCGTGAGCGCTTCGCCTGCCTCGGCCAGTTCATGGGTGATTTTCTCGAAC